>PAVT01000081.1 GCA_002713165.1 Verrucomicrobiota bacterium | reverse complement strand
GATATATCCGTATGTCGACCAATTGTGCCAACAGGTAAGCAATCATAGAGGCACTAACAGCAACACCGGTTAAACCAAAAACTTGATTAAAGGTGTTGTCTTTGACGGGCGACCAAGCTACAGCAGGTACAGCATTGGCCAATGAAACAATTCCCAAAACAAATAGAGTTGCGAACAGTCCAGACACCACCACTTGATTGGCTCGCTTTTTTCCAAAAATTTCCGATATGATGTCCGTAATCAAAAAAGTAATTGGATAGGGCAATATTCCAACAGAAATCTCAAATGTGTGGATTCCAAAAAAATTCCAATAAAAGAATTTTTGAAATATCAGGTTGCCGGCTACCAATGAAGCGATAAATAATGCCGCCAGAATGAGGTATAAACGCTCTGCCTGTCGTCTCTTTTGTATCATGGAATAGCGATTTTTAAAATTTGTTCCGATGATGAAGTAACTTTTACATGCTCTGCTATGCCCAGACCTAAAATGCAAAAAATCTCCTCTTGTGACACCAAAACATAGATCGCCGACTTTCTTGCGCGGGGAACTTTTTTATCAATGAGAATGTCACTGATTTTTTTTCTTCCTTTCATACCAAGAGGAAACATGCTGTCCCCATCCTCCCACTTTCTTAGATGAAGTGGGAATTTAATCTTGTCAAGGTCAATGAATTCATTTTCTGAACAACCCAAGTCCATTTGATTTTTATCGACCACTTCCAAATGAATGGAAATTGGAGTATTTAACGTAAATGGTAGACTTTTTATGGGAGTTGATGTTTCATCTTTAAGGCTTCTCTTCTCCTCAATGAATAAAAACTCTCTATCAACCGTGATTTGGTGACTTTGGCTGATGATCTGAGCACCCACCTTTTTTTCCAACATACAATGATAAATTGTCCGCAATTGACTTTCTGAAAATTTGTGCGGGGAAAACAATGCATGGAGAAGCGTAATCGGTGCTTCAAATTCTAGAATGGAAGCTATACTGAACTGCTCAGACTCTCCAATACTTTTAATTTCAAGCACCTTATTGCTAAGTGTTTGACCAATCAGTCGATCCAATTCATTCCACCGTTCAAAATTTCTTTGCATCGTTTTGAGTATACTTGGATTTCTGCTTTTCCATGGCGCTATTATTTCATGTCGAAACCAATTGCGCTCATAGTTTACATCCGAATTTGAAATGTCTTCTCTAAAGTCAACTCCTTCCTTAGTTGCAAACTCCCTGATTTCTTCTTTACTGAAATTCATGAGCGGACGCCGCACATTTTCCTTTTGACCAATTCCTGTCAATCCTTTGATGCCAGTGCCTCTGTTCACGTTGATGAGGAAGGTTTCAAAATTGTCGTCAAGGTGGTGCGCTGTGAGTAAACAACTGAGGTTATTAGAACGTACAATTTCATCGAACCAATCATACCTTAATTTCCTTGCAGCCATTTGAATTGACAATTGGTTTTTTCTTGCAAATTTCTTTGTATCAACACTCTTTATATGATGGTGAACATTGTCTTTTTTTGCCTGTTTGAGCACAAATTGTTGATCTTTTTGACTCTCCTCGCCCCTCAGATTAAAGTTAACATGTGCTACTTCAAAAGAGTATCCTCCCTCCTTTAGGAGTTTCCACAAAACCATGGAATCAACCCCACCACTTGCCGCGAGCAAAAGCCGGTCTTTTTTGCCAATGCCGATACATGTACAATATTCTTCAAACGCTTGTATCATTCCTTCTGGTCTTGCATTTTCAAAACGGCCTCTGCTTTTATAAGGCATTCTTCATACTCTTTTTCGGCATCAGCCATGTCTGTGATTGCCCCACCTACTGCGAGAGATAAATAATGACTTTTTGAAGAATAAAGCATACTTCTGATGACCACGTTGAAATCAAAATCGCCATTTGGTTCAATATAGCCAATTGAACCTGAATACAATTCTCGTCGAAAACACTCATATTTTTCAGACAATTTCATGGCTGATATTTTTGGCGCTCCAGTCATGCTGCCCATCGGAAAAGCACCCTTAATGAGTTCATGGAAATTTTTGTCTTCCGCCAATTCACTTGAAACTGTTGAGATTAATTGATACACTTGAGGAAAAGTATAAACGCCAAATAATTCTTCTACTTTAACAGAACCTTTTGCCGCTGTTTTTGAAAGGTCGTTCCGCATTAGGTCAACAATCATCACATTTTCGGTTTGCTCTTTTAGATCATCTTTCAAACGCTTTTTTATGATTTCTTCCTCCTTGTTGGCTACTCGTTTAGCAGTTCCTTTTATCGGTTGAGCGATGACCTTACGAGCTCTTTTGCATAAAAAACGTTCTGGTGAGGCACAAATCAAATGATCTTCACCATTTTTATAATAGCCTCCATAGGGCATGGGTGAATTGAACGATAAGTCTTCTGCCAAGGACAGTGGATCTAGCTCTATCTCCTTTTGGTAAAACTCTTGGCAATAATTAATTTCATAAATATTGCCATAGCGGATTTCCTCTTTCAGGGCATTCACTGCTTCTATGTATTGCTTTTTAGTTTGACGTGCCGACCAACGTATGTTGCCGTGATCCATGATGGGAGAAGTGGGTGCTTTAAGATGCATCAAGTCTTCTATTCCCTTGACCTTTTCAGTGCTCCAATATTCTAGGTCAGTAGAATCTCTTCTTTGGATCAAGAGGTGCATTGGTTCAAAAAAACACAATTGACAAAAATCGAAGTGTTTAAGGTGGTCTGAGCTCAACTGCTCAATGTCATTTTTTAAGTCGTAGCTTAAGTGACCAAATAACCAAGACGGTCTTTCTTCGTAAAAATTGGCTAATTGGTCAAATGCATCTTTTTCAGCCTCTAGTAAGCGGTAAGCACCAAAAGCGGCCAAGCGTTCATATTTGCCATAGGGGTCAGGGTAATTGTGACTATCCAACAACATTGCATGCTTGAAACTCTTACTCATAGATAAGAGTTGCTTTTGCAATTCGGGATAATTGGAAAGAGGATATTGTCCAATCTTTTTCACTGCTCAAATGTAAGGCATTCGCAAGTGGAGGGAAAGAGGTTTAAGTTCTGTCCAGCACCATTTCTTCAAGGCAGTCGATCCATAGTGGATGGTTGTTTAGGCTTTCAACCAACTGTACCTTTTCACCACCATGTTCCTTAAATATTTCCTGATATTCGATGCCTATTTCAACGGTGGTTTCCAAACAATCTGCTACAAAAGCAGGACTAAAGGCTAAAATCTTTTTGTCTCCTTTTTTCGCACGCTCTTTGATCACCTCATCAGAGAATGGTTCTAACCATTTATTGTCGAGTCGAGATTGAAAGCCAACGGTATAATTTTCTTTAGGAACGTTTAGTTTCTCTGCCAATAAACGAGTTGTGGCAAAGCAAGTGGCTTTGTAACAATACTTGTTGGTTTCATCCAATTGATGATCGCAATTGTGGTCTTTGCATGGTGTGCCATCCAGGTAAACTTTATTTACATGGCGCTCTGGTAAACCATGGTAGCTGAACAAAACATGATCATAACTTGCTATATCGTATTGCTTTGCACGCTCAACAAATGCTTGAATAAATTTCGGATGATCCCAAAATTGACTGACCATGGCTAATTCAGGAATCACCCACCATTTACTCATTATTTTGAGTGCTTTTTCCATTGCAGAACCAGAACTGGCTGATGCATAGTGAGGAAACATTGGAACAATGATTATTTTTTGATAGTTCATCAACCGCATTTCGCCCATCACTTTTTCCATGCTTGGATTTTGGTAACGCATGGCCAAATGAACTCCGTATTTGTCCCCCAATTTGTTTTGCAGTTTCTCACACACTTCCTCCCCATAAATCAATAATGGAGAGCCTTTGTCTGTCCATAATTGCTTGTAGATTTTGGTTGAACCAAAGGAGCGAAAAGGAACAATGATCAAATTGACCAGTATTTTCCTCAATAGCCAAGGAATGTCTATGACCCTTGGGTCGTTGAGAAACTCAAACAAATACCTGCGCACTGCACCCAATTTGGCATCGTCGGGTGTCCCGAGGTTGATCAACAATACTCCTGTTTTCGACATATTTATTTTTTTGAGGAACAATCGTAAACTACTTATGTTTTCCGAGTCTTTTTGCGGTAAGGTTGGTTTTTCTTACAAATGCATAGAGCAACAATAGAGGTGCAAGGAAGGCAGCTGTTCGACCAATATAATCCCCATGGTTAATGTAAAATGTTGAGGCTGTATTCATGTTCACCTCAGCGTAGAGTGTGCTCTCCTCCCACCATTCGGTGGCTGCCGTAACCTCCCCTCTTGAATTAATGATTGCGGAAATCCCAGTATTGGCTGATCGGATGATACTTCTTCTTCCTTCTATTGCACGCAGGCGTGCATAAGCAAGATGCTGTTTGTAGCCAGGTGTATTGTCCCACCATCCATCATTAGTAATGATGGCATAAACAGCTGCTCCCGATTGGGCATATTGATTCACATATTCACCGTAAACAGATTCATAGCAAATGATCGGTGCTAATCCGTCTTCATTGTCTACATTAAAAAATACCGATGGATACTCTTGTACTCCATACATGCTTTGAGTACCCCCTAAGCTTACAGAGAGTTTTTTCATCCAAGGAATAAGATTTAGGAAGGGCAATTTCTCCGCTCCCAAGACCAATTTTGATTTTCGGTGCAATTGAATCTCTTCGCTCTGGTCTAAGTGCATGGCTGCATTGTAATCGTCGTACCAGCCAAAATCGGGCAATTTCCGTGCTGTTGAGGAGAGTTCAGACTCCTCCGTGTACAATTTTGAGCAAAGAATTCCTGTAATGACACGCAAATCTTTGTATTCAGCAATGAGTTTTCGAAACTCCTCGGTGCCATACATGAATTCCAACTCATGGTCCCAAAAGGGCTGTGGAAAGGCAGTTTCGGGCAGGAGCACCACATCTGTTTCTTCATTGATGGAACTTTTTGCTAAGCGCACCATTAAATCGATTTGGTCTGATTCTGAAATGCCTTGAAATTTATCGTAATAAGGATCGATGTTGGGTTGAAGAATGACTACCTTCAAACGTTTTGTCGATTCATTTTCCTCATTGGCTCCACCAATAGTCAAAGCTGCAATAAGTGATAAAAAAATAATTGTCACCGCACCCAAGAGCTTGCGGCGGTTCACATTGATGTTGGTAACAGCCTGCAACACCAACAAATTAATTGCAAGTACAAACAGAGTGCCACCAAGGGTACCAGTGTATTCATACCACTGAACCATGTATACATCATTGGCAAACACATTGCCGAGATTCAACCAAGGCCATGAAAGTTCCCAATTGAGATGGATGTATTCAAAACTCAACCAATAAATGATCAAAGAAGCATATCCTGCTTTATCTCCCAAATGTTTCTTGCTCAAATGGAACAGCCAAAACACCACTGTCATAAAAAATGCATTGCATAAGATTGCCATGACAGCGCCCCAATCAGAAGCATAATAGATCCACCAAGTGGTCAGTAAATTAAAAAGGAGAAAAGTCAAATAGGCATACAATATGACCTTTAAAGATGTTCTTTTGCCCCTCAGCGAAATTTGTCGTTCCATCCACAGCAATGGCACAAACGCAAAAAATATAGCATAAACAAGACCCCCAATCGCCGGCCATGACAAGGCAAATAAGCCCCCAGAGAGCAGGGCCAACAACAAATACTTTATTTTGGACATCGTTGAAGCATCAAGTCAGCAAAACTATTAATATTAACTTTGTACATCATTTAGAAAAGCATGAAAAAAATACTCCTATTTATCTTACTTGTACCATTTATGGCGATCGGGCAAATTCTTGATGTAGATAGCAGCACATTGAGGTTCGGCACCGTCTTGGTTGGAGAAAAAGACAGCCTAGAAATTAGCATTCATAACCCAAGTGGCGACAGCATTTTTGTAAACAATTTGAAGTTTTATAGTTTTTACAATGAGTTTCCATTCTCGGCTTCTCAAACAAGTTTTGGCTTAGCTTCTTTGGGTACACAGAAAGTTTGGATTTACTTCGAACCCATTCAAAACGTATTGCACAATAGCGAATTGATCATCCAACACAATGCAAAAAGTGGTTTTAGTCGAATTGACCTTTGGGGACAAGGACGATTTCCGAGAAGCTATTACGACACTACTGAAAATTTGGCCGAGGAAGACCTTAAAAAGGCCCTTAAATGGAGGTTAGCACAAAACTATACACAGTTGTCCTATAATGCTGCAAGAGACGAAATGTACCATTTCATTGACAATCAAAATTCTTCATTGCCAGGAAAAGTCGAATGCGTTTATACCGGAACGATAAAAAATTATGCGAACCGCTCTGCTGTTCAATCAAATTCTGCTCCAGGACCATTCAATACGGAACATACCTTTCCACAAAGTAAATTCCCGAATAATCCAACAAGTGGTCTGCCTTGGAGGAGTGATATTCACCACCTATTCCCCACTACAAATACCTCCAATTCTGACAGAGGAAGTAAGGCCTTTGGCAAAGTAAATGGGGGTACCGCCTCGGGTGGCGGTTCTTTTTACAACAGCACGACCTATGAGCCGAGAAATAAGCAAAAAGGAAAGACCGCAAGAGCTATGATGTACTTTGTGATAAGATATCAGGACTTTACAAATTTCTTTTCCACTCAAGAGAACATTTTACGCTCTTGGCACACGACATATCCTCCTGACAGTTTGGAAGAAGAGCGCAATAAAGACATTTTTGCAGTCCAAAAAAACCGCAATCCTTTCATCGACTATCCTCAGTTGGAGGAACGCATCACCAACTTCGTCAGTAAGTCCTCAGCGCCTACCATTTTTGCATTGGATATTTTACAAACCTCGATAGATTATGGGAAGGTAACTATACAACAAGCGGATACCTTCAATTACCTCTTGGTCAACCGGGGCAATCAAACCGTCGATTTCAGCAATTTTGCTTTGAGCGACACCAACATGCTCTCTTTCGTAGATTCAACCGGGGCGGATAGAGGCCTTAAAGCTGGCGATGCCATTGAAATAAAAGTGCGAATACTAACAACAAGCAGCGGTATCAAAAACGAAACCTTGACGTTTAACACCAATATGCCAGGCAGTCAGAGCAACTTGACCATTCCAATTCGAGCCAACTCTTTATTGGTATCTCTTCCGAATGTGACATTAAAAAATGGGTTGCAGGTATTCCCCAATCCAATGAACGAACGTTTAAATGTGCAGTCTAAATTACCCTTAACAGACTTTGCCATTAAAATGTTCGATGCTTTGGGTAGAAATGTTCCTGTCAGTTTACAGCGAATTACAAATCGTCAGTTTGTATTGAATACAGAGCATTTGGGCAAAGGCATTTACTTTTTGAGCATGATTAATGGCCATCAACAAACCACAAAAAAACTCATCAAGTAATTAACGAAGAAGGTACATTTTTCCAAATTCTTTCTTGAAATATTCATCCAACTCACTTTCTCTGCGCTCAACTGCGTTTCCGTTCAGCTTCATTTTTACACGGTAGAGATAAACTCCATTTGCCAATTGATCACCGTATTTATCTTTTCCATCCCACTTAAAATCGGTGAGGTTTGTGCCAATGTGAATAGGGCCTAATTCATTTTGATCAATTTCTCGAACCACCTTACCAGTCACCGTCATGATTTGAATCTGAATTTGATCAGGAATTTCATTTCCTGTTAGGGTAAATACAAACCGAGTAGAAGTTGAAAATGGATTCGGATAATTCAACAACTGCGTTACAGTAGATTTATTAACAACCTCGAATTCTGCTTTGTAAGCTTGTCGACCCGATAAATTGCCAGATTTGTCTTTGGCAATGACTTTTAATTGATATATTCCGTCTTCTTCTAATAATGGCGTGTAAATGACTTGCGCTTGATTTTCTGGCAATGTAGCTGGTATAAACCTTAACTCATTGGCTTGTTTTTCGCCATAATTCAATAATTTTTCAGTGGCGTCTGGTCGCTTTAGATAAATTTCCAATGATGAAGTATCGTCAATAGCAACATAATTGTTCTCATCTTCAAGTCGAATGTGGATCATTGGTTGAGCAGAAACAATTTCTCCATTTATGATGCGTCGACCATCAAAAGTTACATCCAACAATGGATTTATTTTGTCGCGTGTTACAAAAAAGTCATATTGAGCTGTATTGTTAAAGGAATGTTGCTCAACTGGAAGTTGGTCTGGGTTTATCTGAATAACTAGAGTACTCGTTCCAACAAAAGAAAAAGTAGGGATAGAAATTAAAAGTACGACATTGCTATCAGCAGGCACAGCTGGTATTTTCACAGAAGGTTGAGCAATTAATTCATTGTTTGCATTCAATACATTTACAGCAACTGTGGTACTGTCCATATCCTGTTTTGAAATATTTTGCACTGCTACCTCAAATTCAAATCGCTCCCCTTGCGATAGCGTATCCTTGTTGACCTTAAAATACAAATTTGGGCTAATTGCCAAATCTGGAGCTTCTTGATAGCTAAATTGCCACCTTCGCAATTGAGCGGGTGTTTGACGTATGTTGTCAGTACTGGTAAACCTCAACCTTAAACGATCGTATGTTGAATTGTTGAAAATTCGATCAGTAGTTGTATCCAAACGAGTCATATTGGAACTGAATAAAACATCTTCTGAATTGTTCTCTCGATCAATACCGATTAATTCAACATTAACACTGTCAGCACCATTTTTTTCTAAGCCGCTAAAGGAATAACTGAATCTACTGAATCGATTTGAAGGTCCAGCAATTTCTGAAGTCATCTCACCAAACTCCGCAGTGGAGGCTAAATCTCTGCGCAGCTCAATGGAAGCAGATGTAGAATCACCGATAACCTCCATAACGGTGGTAAGGTCCCCTTTTTTGACGGTAAAAATAAATGGATGCCGATCTTTCAAATTTAATATCTGGGCACTTCCTAGATTAGCGATAGATTTTAGAATAGAAGAATCCATTGCATTAATTTTAGAATAATCGATGTCAAGCCAATTGTAGATGATTACATAATTTCCATCTGGTATGCTATTATTGAGAAAGTCACGCATGGCAAACATTTGGGCATCAGAGCCTACCTGAAAATTAAAAATAGCCTCTGCCCTATTTCTATTTGGGAAACACCAAGCACCGACATTGGCTTGACCAAAGTCGTTTTGCTTATTCTGATTTCCAAAAGGCGTTACCCAAGATTCTAATCGTACCGAGTCTATAACTGCAACCAAAAATGCTGGTGATGGGAAGCATGTCCCTCGTTCTCTGGTATCAGCATCCACCATATAACGAATGTCATTCAATTGATCGGCAGGCGGATTCCCTATAGTTTTTACAAACAATTCTCTTTTATTGTCGGTGAATTCCAATTGTCGACTGTTTCGATTTTGTTTAATAAAGAGGGATTTATTTCGCTGAAATTGATCAAAATGATCCTGAGACCAGCCTTCCTCTCCTTTGATGTATTGAAATGAACTTTGTCGCCAACTAAATGCTTCACCGGGAGATGGTTGAGGGCTTACACGCCAGAAATAAACACTACTATCTACCATGGTTTGAAGCAAGTTTGGCTTCCATTCGATCAGCCCTCCAGAACTTAAAATAGTCGTAGTTTGTTTAGTGGGGCTGGAAAAGTCAGCTGATGTGTCAATTTCAAAAACATAAGACTTCTCTTCTTCAAAAGCAAAAGCAGTCGAAGCTCGCAAGACAACATTTTGGTTTCCTAGCAAACTAAAGTTATAGGGGTAAACGGGTATAATTTCTCCTGAACGCACAAGTACATCAATGTCAACTCTGTTGTTTGTTTCAGACAGTTCTTGCACCTCATTAAATGCATCAATTATTATACTTATCTTGTTGTTACCAATTCCTTTTAATATGTCTATTGGGAATGAAAACTCAAAATTTTGCGAAAAACGAAGGGCCGAAATGCGCCGAACAATTACTGCATCTTCTGAATTTGGTGTGGGGAATTCCCTGTTTAACTGTAAATAAATTGAATCGTTAACTGCTTTTCCTAAATTCTTAACGGTAAACCTTACAGTGAAAGAATCCAAGTCAGTGGTGACTTCCTCAGGTGAGATTTTAACGTCTTCCGCATGAACTACGTAATCTGCTTGCGGTGGTGCATTTAACACTAATGCCGGATCTCCTTGCAATGCCATTTCTAGTACTATACTTTTTAATGGTTTTGCCATGTTTGGTTTGTAGAGAAATCGAACAGTTTCTTGAATTGCTGTAGCTAAGCTCTTTCCATAAGAACGATTAGCAAATTCTTTATAAAAAGTGGATGAATATTGATCAAAATAACTTGCTAGTCCCAAATTTCCAGAAGCAATAAATCCTATTGCACCCTTATCTCGCTCGAAAACAAACTGTTCGCTAGTGCTTCGGATGTTTGCTTGATGCGTATTACCCACAAAACAAGCGTTTGCCAATATTACATGGTACTTATTTTTATTTTTTAGTTTAATAGGATCGTCGATACTTATATCGAATCCTCCCGTAGCAGAGGCATGTCCAAAAAATGTAAGTAATGCAACACCATCATTAACAAGTGTTCTAATACTATCTGCAAGACTTGTTTGAAAAGGGGCCGAAGTGCTTTTTCGAAAAGTTCGGGTTTGACCACCTTGCGGTATATCCTCAAAATCTATCGCATAAGAACGTAAATATGCCTCGTGACGATTTGCTTGAAACGCGGATAAACCTCCTGCAAAATGCAAGGCGCGTTTCATCCATTCTTCTGTTGGTGCCGCTTCATACGCCTTTAATTTATCCAAATAAATGTCCACTTCGTTGTTACTTCTTGCACTTATTCTCCCAAGAGGTACAGCTGTCTCTAAATTTGTATTGGCTAATCCTGAAATCAATAAATTATCTGCTGCAGGGTTTCCTATAGTTGGCAATAGATTTTGAGCATAGACAGATGAACTTGCTTTCCTAAGTGACTTCGCATTTACAGATTTCCCCAACAACAGCAAATGAGAAATCGGATATGACCAATTGCTTATTGCATCGTCCATGAAATTCTTCACCGCCAAGGGATGGGTTGGTATTCCAAATCCATATTGATCCGTGAGTTGATCAATCTCTGCCACCAATGTAGAAAATCCGGTTGATCTCCGATATGCAGCATAGGTGCTTGCTTCTGTGATGAGTTTAGGATGGGTTAATATGACATAAGTAGTATCATTTTGAAGAGATTGATAGTCAGTAAACTTTGCATTAGAGCCTACTGGGAATACCTTAGCAATAGACTTGATGGCAGAACTGGAAGCAATTACACATCTTCTACGACGATTTCCATTTGGCACCAATGCACGATAAGAAGAAAATGTTTGCACTATACGCACTTTACGACGAGTATCGAGGTCGTATAGTACTGGATTGTTGCCCCCATTGAAAAAAAGTAACTCTATAAATTGGGCATTTTGATTTGCTGCATCGTCTACTAAGAATTCATAGTAATCTGCATTTCTGAGACTAAGGGTATGGGGATAAGTCAACTTAATGTAAGCAAGTGCAGTTCTGTCAACTTGTGCAGTGCGATCATCAATACTTTTGATGTTGATAAAATTATTGCCAGAAATTATTTGAGCTGGAGAGATACTTTTTTTTATTGTCACCAGATCATATCCTTCAAAAATGCGATCAATTGTATCAGAACCTATGGTCACTTGTAGGTGATGATCGCCAACCACACGGTTCCAATTTGAAGCTCCTGCAATTCGGATTTCAAGATTTGCAAAGGGACCAGAATTGTACCGATTTTGAGTGACAATGGCCTTAATTCTACTTTGTCCTAAACTTAAAGCTGCATCCATCCAACCCTCTGAAGGTGTATATTCTGGATCTGTACCTCCGCCAGCTAGTATCTCCCCATCGTAATAAAAAGAATTATAACTTTCTACTACTTCTTTCCAAATAAAATCTGCTTTAAAATAATTGGAAAAGTCGATGGCATTAGATTCAATATACCGTAAGTTATTTGTTTGACTGTTCCACGTCAAAAAATAAGTGAGTGTGTCATTAAAAAGGCTATAGTATGGGTTTGGCTGATTTTGCCTGCCTTTGTAGAGGACTGTGTCCAACCAGCCGTCATTCTTCTGTCCATAAAATTCAATGTAGTCATTTGAGTCGAAGGTGCCATCCTTCTCAGCCGACACATAAAGTGGAACTTCTTCGCCCTTTGCAAAAAGTTGTATGCTTCGAGGATCAATGCTTGAGACCGAAATTCCAGCATCAATTAATACTTGATGGTCAATTCTATACAATCCATCCTCTGCGATTTTAAATTTATAATAAGATTGACCATAGTTTATCCAATCATTGGCGTATTGCTGACTAAATAGGGTTGTTGATAGTAGAAATGATCCAATTAATAGAAGGTGCTTCACTGTCTTTTGTTAATGTCTAATCTAAGTGAAAACACATTGGAAAACAAAGCTACGGATTGATCTCCAATGTCTGTTAATGCATAGTCTATACTGATGTAAGGCAACTTTACTCCAACACCAAAGTTGGGCTGAAAGGTGGTCAATCGGTTACCATCAATGTCAGTGGTAAGTTGAAAATTACCTACCCCTCCTCGAAAATAGATAAGATCATTGTAGGTGACTTCAAAACCTAATGAAGGATCTATGCTAACAGGATCTGTACTAATCAGGGTATTTCTTTTTCCATCAAAAGTGTTGCGCAAATTTAGTTCTGATCTAACACCGATACGATCACTGACAATAAACCTTCGTCCAATTCCTAAAACCAATTCAGGCAGCGTAACTTCGACAGAGTTTTCAGGCAATTCATTGCCTGTTCGTATAAATATTTCTTGAGTAGCTTGATCCAAATTTGATGTCCAAGCATTAAAGGTAGAGGTAATATCTCTACCGGTTGCACCAAAATACCATTTTTCCCTCTGGTATTGAACACCTAAATCAAATCCAAAATT
>PAVT01000080.1 GCA_002713165.1 Verrucomicrobiota bacterium | reverse complement strand
CGGCATACTCTTTCTTAGATTCTAAACCTTCAGTCAATATTCAACGATTATTGCCAAGTTTGAAAATTGCTTAGGTCGAACTCACGTTTCTTTATAATATGACTAGTTATCAATTTCTTGAATAACTGAAAACTTGATTTATCATTTCACTGCAAAAAACAATATTTGCTGAATGGTATTATTAAAGCTTAATTTTGCAAAAATCACAGAAAACAAATCAAGAGAATCTTGGTTATTAAAGAAATAATAAATTATTAGACTGACATGGCAATTATCATCACTGACGAATGTATCAACTGCGGAGCTTGTGAACCGGAGTGTCCGAATAATGCTATTTATGAGGGTGGGGAAGAATGGAGATTTGCAGACGGCACCGGATTGAGTGGATTACACAAAGACATGCATGGAAAGGAGATTGATTCCACTGTAGAACAAGAGCCTGTGAGTCTCGACTACTATTACATCGTTCCCGACAAATGCACAGAATGCGTTGGTTTCCATGATGAACCACAATGTGCTGCGGTATGCCCAGTGGATTGCTGTGTGGATGACCCTGATGTTCGTGAAACAGAAGATCAATTGTTGGCCAAAAAGGAGGCATTGCACCTCTAGCAATCATGGTTTGATTTTTGCTACTTTTAAAGAAATTTGAATGTAGCTTGAAGCCTTTTTTATTCACCCTTACCTGTTTTCTTTCCATTTCTCTTTTTGGGCAAAGCCCTTTTGAAATCCAATTGGACTCCATTGGGCAAACTCTATTGAATGCACCAACCCAATCACAAAGAGATGCAGCCAACGAGCGCCTTATTCGGCTTATAGAGGACGAAGCGGACGAGTCTTTGTTTGGAATGCAACAAAATTACATCAAGAGCATAGGTGTTTTCACAAGTGCAGATTCTTTGCTTAAAGTGATCAATTGGGCAGTACCAACCAATGAAAATGGATATCGTTATGAATGTTTTCTTTTACACAAGAATGCAAAAGGAGATTATAAGCGCTACAAACTCACAGATACAAAATATGCATCTCGGGATTTTCAATCCATAAGTGCAACAGATTACAATTGGCCTGGAGCTTTGTATTACCACCTCATTCAAACAGAATCAAAATTGCAAACCTATTACACTTTATTAGGGTGGGATGAATTTGACCAACTTACCAACAGAAAGGTGATTGAGGTTATTTGGTTCACCAAATCTGGACTGTTAAACATTGGCGCAGCAGTTTTTAAACCCTACAACGATCCCATTAAAATGAGACATGTTTTTCAATATGCAGATCAAAATCGAATGCAGTTGCGATATGATTCACTCAATAAAAGAATCATTTTCGATCACCTCTCACCCTCATCCAGAAGTTTAGATGGCTTGTATGAATATTATGGCCCTGATTTTACATTTGACGCTTACAAATGGGACGGCAATTATTGGGTGCTCTCAGAACATGCAGATCCTGATTTGGGCCTTGAAAAATCAAAAAAGGATTTTAAGATAAATCCAAAGATTATTGCAAAAGACACTGTGCTTTACAATCCAAAGTAAGCTAGAAATTTACAAGAGAGTCGATGATTTTTTCTATGGTATATCCATCGGCTTCTGCCTTGTAATTTTTGACAATCCTGTGCCTCAAAATAGGTTCAGCAACAGCCTTTACATCTTCAATGTCTGGCGAATATTTTCCACTGATGGCGGCATGTGTTTTTGCGCCAATAACAAGATATTGACTTGCTCTAGGGCCTGCCCCCCAACTCAAATAGTTATTTACCAATTCACTTGCATGTGCCGTGCCCGGGCGAGTACTTGAAGCCAATTTGACAGCGTACTCCAATACATTGTCTGTGATTGGCATTTTTCGAATTAATTTCTGAAAAAACAGTATCTGTTCTCCATCCATTACTTTATTCACGGTTGTCTGATAATCGGTGGTGGTTGCCTTCACAATTGTCAGTTCGTCTTGATATTCAGGATAGTCCAACCATATGTTAAACATAAAACGGTCCAATTGCGCTTCAGGAAGTGGATATGTACCTTCTTGCTCGATGGGGTTTTGCGTTGCTAAAACAAAGAAAGGCAAGTCCAAAGGGTACCTTTTCCCTGCAGTTGTAACAGCTTTTTCTTGCATGGCCTCCAACAATGCTGACTGCGTTTTTGGAGGAGTTCTATTGATTTCATCTGCCAAAATCAAATTTGCAAACAATGGGCCTTTAATGAATTTAAAACTGCGCTGTTCGTCTAAGATTTCTGAACCAATAATGTCAGAGGGCATTAAATCTGGGGTAAACTGTATGCGGTTAAATTGCAATCCCAAGGCTTCTGCAATTGTATTGACAAGAAGTGTTTTTGCCAATCCTGGCACCCCAACCAACAGGCAATGCCCATTGCTAAAAATTGAGATCAAAAGCTTTTTCACCACGTCCTTCTGACCAACTATCACTTTTTCAATTTCTTGGTCTAAGGCATTATACTTTTCTACAAGGCCATCTATTGCAGCCGAATCTGAGGAATAATTCATCAATGTCTATTTATTTTTCGTCCAATTTTGTTGGAATTTACACCCTTCTGTGTACGCTCCATTGAGCTTCACATATGTATCTTCTAGAGTGGATTCAATCCACTCTTCCAATACTTCTTCTTCCTTTACCGCCAAAGCCGCATTCTTTATTCGTTGATAGTCCAACTCTAAACTTGCTTTGTGTGGCTCTGTGCGCTTATTTAGACGAATAATGTGATATCCAGGATCTGCGATTTGACCCTGCATAGCCACAGGCTCCGATATTTCGCCCTCTGCCATTTTATCAATTACAAAAAAGATAGAAGGTTCCAATTCCTCCATAGGAATCAGCGAAGCTGCAGTAGAAGGATTGGTAATGATACCTCCATTTTTCTTCGTTTCAATATCGTCAGAATATTTCAAGGCTGCCTCTTTGAAAGTGAGCTCTTTATTTTCAATACGATGAATTATGGTGTCCAATTTTAATTTGGCCTTTTCCATGGAGGATGGATCATTCTTCGGCTTTAATAAAATGTGCCGTGTATTTACTTTTTTGGCTCTGCGTTCTATTAATTGAATGATGTGGTAACCGTACCTTGTTTTTATGATTGGAGAAACTTGTCCTTCTTTAAGCTGAAAGGCAGCAGCAGCATACTCAGGTTCTACCTCCGCTTTTCCTACAAATCCAATCTCACCTCCTTTTACCGCCGAACCGTTGTCCTCGGAGTATAATACTGCCAAAGTTGAAAATTTTTCCCCTTCTTGAACTCGCTTCTTAAATTCTCTCAATTTGCCCTTCACATCTTCCAATGCTGCATTTGACATAGGAGCATTGATCACGATGTGGGCCACCTCAACCTCGGCACTCACCAGTGGCAAACTATCATCAGGCAATCCATTGAAATAATTCCTAACTTCCTCAGGAGTCGCCTGTACATCTGAAGTAATTTGCCCACGAATACTTTGAATCAACATCTGTTCTCTTAAGGACTCTCTTAATTCGTCCTTGATCTGCGCCATAGGTTTCTTGTGGTATTCCTCTAACCTTTGCTCAGAACCAATTTGTGCAATAAAATATCGGAGTCTGCGATCCATCTCCGATTCTACTTGAGCATCCGATACCTCTACTGAATCTAACTTTGATTGATTCAACAACAATTTGGTAGAAAAGATATCCTCTAAAACAAGGCAACGCGTATTGTTTCTCACAGGCATGCCTTGTCCGACCAATCCTGTATATTGATATTCAAACTCATATTTGGTGGTCACCTCATTCCCGATCACTGCAATCACCTCATCAAGAATGACTTTATCCTGCGCATTCAGAGTAGTGTGCATGGCTGCCTGAATTATCAGGGAAGATATGAATATGATTCTAATAAACTTCATACTTTCTTTTTAATGTTGCATCCTCATAAATTTGGGCTTTTACCGATTGAATCAGTTCAATTTTTCGCCTGTTGATCAAAATGGATTTTATTTGATCTGAAACATAAGAAATGGGCGCAATACTGCCACTAGATTTAAGACCATACAATTGGATTACAGACGTTTTAATACTGTCTTGAATTCTATTCTTTCCAAAATTCAATGACAAAGTTGCGTGTGACAGATCGATTAATTGAACCAAGGTAGACTTTTCAATCCAAAAGGAAGAATCAAGATGACAGCCCAATGCAAATTGTGTGCAGTACTCATTGAGTTGGGCATTGACGTTTTCTTTTGCCTCGAACAACCAAAACTCTACAGAATCTTTTGAAGGGGCAGTATTTAACAATTGAACAAACCGCAACTGATACAATTCTTCACGCAATTCAAAATTGTCTTTATTCTCCTTATAGTATTCTCGAATCTCAGCATCAGAAACATTGGTGTCTAGTTTCTGTTTGATCAGTTGATTCTCATAAGCAAAGATGATCAGGGAGTTTCGGTAATTTTCTAATTGCTCTTGAAAATTATATTCCTCCTCATCAAGGTTTTGTTGTGCTTTTTGTAGCAACAATTGTTCACGCACCCAATTGTCAATGTAGTTTTTAACAATTGCTGTGCTGTCTCCTTTTTCACTTTCTATAGGAACCAAGTTGGATAAATTTCTTTTAAGTAAATATTGATCCCCGACACGTGCAATTGCATCCTCATCAGGATCAGATTCTAAGAATGAACATCCAAAGAAAAGTGAAATCAAAAAACTAAAAAGAATACTTTTTTTAATCAAGGTGTGTTTAGTTCAATGCTGATTTCACAGATTCAAGTACATTCTGATTTACCTTAAATATATATTTCTCGCGCAAAGATTTAATCCACTCTTTTTCAAGATAATCTTGATAATCAGAGGTAATCAAACCTCGTGAATCTTCAAGCGTCCGATAGCTAGGTGCTAAAATGTTTTTGACATCAACGAAATAGAATCGACCATCTTTTTCGATGGTGGCTGAAAATCCTATTTTCCAATCCACTTGATCTATCAACTCATTGTCTCCTTTCTCATATTTACCCTTTTCATAATTTAAGTTTAATTGAGAGGTAGCATTAATACTGTCTGTCAATGTTTGTTCTTCAACGCCAGATTCGATCATTTTTTTTGCCTGATCAATAATTTCGGCATTCAAGGCTGAATACACTGTTGCTTCAGCTCTTTGTTCCCATTTAAACTGTTCTTTGCTATCTTGGTAAAAGTTTTGAAGTCCTAGGGTATCTTGAGATGCCTTATTCCAAATCGCCTCTTCAGTTAAATTGAACAAAAGAATTCCATCGTGATATTCTTGCATTAATTCCGCAAACTCTGGATATTCTTCATCAAGTTTTGCATCCTTATACCTTAACAATTCTCTTTGAACAAATGTATAATATCTTTCTTCGAGCATTACTCCCGGGTCGATTTTAGGTCTTTTCGTCTGCGTGCGCTCAAGGAAATTTGCGAAGTCTTCTTGTGTCACTGCTTTATCACCAATTTTGAACAAGGTCTTTTTCAATTTCGCAGCGCGCTCCTTTTTCCACCTGCCCCTGAAATATGCAGTATCAATAAGTGGAACAAATTCGTCTAAAGATTTTTTGTTCTCATTAAACCCATATTGTTTTTTAATACGACTCAAAAGCGCTTTCTCTGTAATTCCAGCCCTACTGTCTCTTTCAATATTGTTGATGATTTCTCCCTCCATTTTCTCATAGGACGCTAAGGGATAATGCTTTATTCTTTTAATGATGTGCCATCCATATTGGGTCTTTACAGGTTCTGTAAAATCTCCATTCTTTTTTAGAGCAAAAGCAGCATTTTCGAATTCAGAAACCATTTTCCCTACTCGAAATGTTGGTAGACGACCACCTCTACTTGCGGATTGAGTATCGTCAGAAAATTGCTTAGCCATTTCTTCAAAATCATCTCCATTTTTTAGCTTCCTATAGATTTCATCAACCTTGGCTTTGGGATCACTTGCTTTTGAAATTTCTGGATCTGTAGAAACAAGTATGTGTGCTGCATCCATGCTACCCCTTGAAGTGCGCTTATCTGTTACCTTCAAAATATGATAACCAAATCGGGTGCGGATCACCTTTGATATTTGGCCTACTTCTGTTTCATAGGCAGCCGATTCAAATGGGTATACCATATGAAATGCGGTAAAGTAGCCTAAATCCCCTCCGTCAGTAGAGGCATTTGGATCTTGTGAGTGCTTTCTGGCCATCTCAGAAAAGTCTGCACCTTTCTCAATTTGATCTTTGATTGATTGAATTTTTTTAAAAGCAAGCAAAGTATCTTCTGGGCTTGCATCTTCTTTGGCCATGATGAGTAGATGACTTACCTGCACCTCTTCTTTCATGCGATCATAAGCTTCTTGCTTAAGTTCCTCCATAATTGTTTCTGTGGACAAGTATGGACGTGCAAGTTGAGCACGATAACCTGCCAATTCTCGTTTGAACGTAGAAAGAGTATCGAGGCCTTTGTGTCTAGCCTCCATCACTTTCAATTTAAAATTGATGTAGAGTTCCAGGTACTCATCGACAGAGCTTTTACGTACCATTTCACCACTGTTGTTCTTCTGATAAATTCGTATGAATTCTGATTTAGTTACATTTTCATTTTCAAATTCAATCAATGCCTTATCTTGTGAATTAAGGGCATTAATGCATAAAAAACATGCAACGAAAAAAACTTTTTTTATCATGTCCATTGTTTACTTTTTGAGATGAGATTATCGACTATAGTTTGGTGCTTCCCTTGTAATTGAAACGTCATGTGGGTGACTTTCACGAATGCCAGAGTTGGTAATTTTTATAAATTGTGATTTTGTTTTTAATTCATCAATGGTACGGCATCCACAATAGCCCATTCCTGCTCGTATACCTCCAATCATTTGATAGATGACTTCTCCAGCAGTTCCTTTGAAAGGGACTCTACCGCTGATTCCTTCTGGGACTAACTTTTTGATGTCATCCTCCATATCCTGAAAATAACGATCCTTTGAACCTTTCTGCATGGCCTCTAAGGAACCCATACCTCGATATGCTTTGAATCTCCTTCCTTCATAAATAATTGTTTCCCCTGGTGATTCCTCAACACCAGCAAACAAAGATCCTGCCATAGCGGTGTCTGCACCAGCAGCAATTGCCTTGACGATGTCCCCTGTAAAACGCAAACCACCATCAGCAATCACTGGCACACCACTTCCCTTTATTGCATCTGCAACGGTCATTACAGCAGAAAATTGTGGCACTCCTACTCCAGCGATGACTCTTGTGGTGCAAATTGAGCCAGGTCCAATGCCTACTTTAATTGCATCAGCGCCAGCATCCACAAGTGCAAGAGCAGCCTCTCTCGTTGCAATGTTGCCAACTACAACATCCAATCCATCGAACTTCTTTTTTACCTTTTTTAGTGTTTCAATTACTCCTTTTGAATGGCCGTGTGCTGTATCAATAATAATGGCATCAACACCAACCTGAGAAAGGGCCTCAATGCGTTCCATCACATCAGCTGTTACACCTACAGCTGCCGCAACTCTTAATCGTCCAAAAGTGTCTTTGCAAGCATTTGGTCGCTCTTTGAGTTTAATAATATCTCTGTAAGTGATCAAACCGATCAATCTATTGTGATCATCTACAACAGGTAATTTCTCAATCTTATAATTTTGCAATATCTCTTCAGCCTCCTTAAGGTCAGTATCTTTCTTTGTAGTAATAATGTTTTCTTTGGTCATTACGTTTTGCACCGCTTCGTTTAGGTTTTTTTGAAAACGCAAATCTCTATTGGTAACGATTCCAATCAATTCCTTTTGTGCATTGACTACTGGTATTCCTCCAATTTTATTTTCCTTCATTAATAGCAAGGCATCTGAAACTTTAGCATCCACATTTAAGGTAATAGGATCCTGAATCATACCACTTTCAGAGCGTTTTACTTTGCGCACTTCGCGCGCTTGAGCTTCTATGCTCATGTTCTTGTGCAATACCCCTATACCTCCTTCACCAGCCATAGAAATGGCCATGGCAGATTCAGTTACAGTGTCCATTGCTGCTGAGACAATGGGTGTATTCAATCGAATATTTCTAGTAAAATTGGAGCCAATATTTACTTCTCTAGGCATGACCTCCGAATAGGCCGGGACAAGTAAAACATCATCGTAAGTAAGGCCTTCAGGTAGAAATCTATCTTGAGAAACACCTTCTTTCATAGCTTAAATTTTAACGAGCAAAAATAAGAAATCTGCCACCTTCGGAGCTGTTAATATTTTCAAATAAAAAAGGGAACCCTTAAAGGATTCCCTTTTTTATTTGAACTGTTTGAAAATTTACCTGATCAAGGTAACTGTTCCTTTTCGCCGGTGTTCTTTGCCCCCTGCATCCACGAATCGAATCATATATACATACGAACCAACCTGAACAAGCTCACCATTGAAGGTTCCGTCCCAGCCTTTATTGATGTCACGTGTGCGGTACAACTCTTCTCCCCAACGATTAAATATTGTCATTTCAAAGCGTGTATAGTCGTAGAACTGTCCTTTTGGACCAAAGGTCTGGTTAATGCCATCTGGCGCAAAGGCGTTAGGCACGTAAAACAAAGGTTGCAAGTTTGCACAGGCCATGTTCGACATGGAAACCGCAGGCTGCAAATTGTTTGGAAACCCTTCAGTTACATATCCGATTGGGCCTTGCACTGCTTCTACACGATAACAGAAGTTTCCTTGTGAGCCAGCATCGTCGTATACATCATCTATAAAGGTATTGATGCCATTATCACTTGGTGCGGCTACAGCGTAAACTTGATCTGAAGGCTGACCATCTACACCTCTATATATGTTGTAGAACGCCACCGTGCTGTCCCAGCCTTCATATCCGTTCCATGTCAATTCATTGGTGATGGCTTCTGAATTGGCTTTAACAGTTAAGTGTACACTTCTACTTGTATTTGAAGTATCTACAGGCACACCACAGGTGCTTTGTGTGACAATGTTGTAGTAATAACTGCGCTCCTCTACGTTTACGTCTATGTCCGTGTAATCGAAACTTCTGTCTAGGCGTATAGGTGGATAATCCACAAACTCTACAGGACGCATATCAAAAGGTGAAACCCCTTTCTTTACGATGTATCCACTAACATCTATCAAGGTGTCCTTGTAAAAACGCAATCCAATCTCGTTGGTTGGCAATACAGTGACGTATTGTTTGTAACCATAACGTGGCACCTGCTCAAAAATGGCAGAATCGTACGCAACATTCGAATTTGACGTAAAGGATTCATAAGATGGCTTCAAACTCTTTGCTTCCACGTAGAAGAAATATTCTTCTCTTCCTTTTGTTACTTTATGAATGGCCGTTGTATCCGTTGTTGTTAAGACACTTTCGAATCCACCGTAATCAGGTACACCGGTTGTATCAACGTACAAGGTATATTCAACATCAAAATTCGGATCAAATCCAACATAAGGATTCCATGAAAGTTCAAAAGAACTGTCACAAGTGTTCCACTCTACATCAATGTCTATACTCTTGTGAAAGTCTACTTGAGACAACAGGCTCTTGGTATCGCATGGATCTTTTGACTGCGCTCCTAGAACCACAGCACTGTCACTTGCATCCAGTAAGGTTTGACTGATGTTGTACATCCCGTTAGGTTCTGCAGTTGACCATGCTGTACTGTCCAAAGCCAAGTATTGTAACAATCCAGAATTGAATCCATTCGTGGTTTGGAAGATCAATTGCTCCACATCACCAGGGTTTTGCGAGGCATCTGCATTTAACCATCTTACATTAAGAGAACCCTGTCCTTTTCCAGTGTAATTATACGATATCACTCTTAATGGCTGTGGTTCCGGACGGACGTTGTCACGTATGCGCGCACTGTCAATGTTGGAGCGTGTCAAACATCCAGCCAATGGATCTTGAATCTCTACATAATAATTGAAGTTATCGTCACAAATTTGACCATTGGTATTGTCTTCCAATTCTTCATCAGTGAGTTGTATGCCAATGACGTTAATGTTGGTTTTATCGTATCGACGATCGAAGGTATCCTTGAACACAGTGTAAGTTGACAACGGAGGATTCGCTCCAACGCCATAATCTACCCCTATAGTATTCCATCTAATGTCTGCGCGTTTAAAAATGTCGCTCACCTTGGCAGTTGCGCTCACATCAATGGTGCTGATCACATTATACGGTCCAAAACCACGTCCGTCACATGCTGAACGGGTGCGCATGCGAATGTCGTATTGACCGTCGTGTGCATTGATCCCTGTAATCGTAATAGAATCTAATGTATTTACGCCTATTCCTCCGTTATACTCTAATCCTCTTTGTCCTATTGTTCCTCCTGGAAACAAAGTGTCAGTTGAATCACGGTCTATAAATATCTGCCAGTTTCCTCCATCTAAACGGTAATCAATTTCATAATCCAAGCCATTTCCAGTAGAATCAAATGGGGGGATAAAAGATAATTGAACAGATCCATCAGCATTCACATAGGTACACCTTAATTCGGGGGAAGGTACAATCTCAAAGGTTCTCAAATCCCTTGGTGTATTGTATGTATGTGTTGCAGAAATGTTCACTGCTCCTTCATCGTCAAATGCCACTACTCTAAAGTCTACTACACTATTCTTCAATATTTGCACATCCAAGGATGTGGTATTTGGACTGGTAATTGTAGCAATTTGCGAAAAGCCACTATTGGTTGAGTCTAAAAACACTCTGTATCCACTCACTCCATTTGGAAAGCCGGTTGGCTGGTTCCAATTCAATCTATAGATGGCGCTACATGCTGGAATGGTCAATGCTCCAGATGGAAGTATTGTAGTGTACACTGCACTTGCAGCAATGTTTGAAGCTTTACATATATCCACAGACTCTAGCACCATACTCTTTACAGCGGTATTGGCTCCTTGTCCTGCAATCAATGCAGAATCTTGACGAGACACTTTCATGCTAGAAAGTAATGATCCTGCCTGCGAATTTTGATATACATTGAAAGTACCTGCAGTACCCGCACTTCCGCGATCTACGCGCACATAAACATCTCCATTTGCCATTACCTGAATGGTATCAAATTTAGGCTTAGGAATAAATCCATCGTCTTCCATAAAGAAGGTATCAATTATACTAAAGGTGCTGAAGACAAGCTTCTGCAAACTGTCAATGCCCACTGAACCTTGACGTGGAATAATGACTGTATCTCTAGCTTCGATTCGTATTCCGACATAATCACCGCATACATTGGTAGGGATGGTATATTCAGTTGCATCAACTGTATCACCTCTGAGGTACCAGTTAGAGGCAATCGCTGCACCACCATTGGAAATAGAATCGTTTTCCCAGATGTAGAAATGCGTTTTAGATTCGTAGTGATATGGATGCGTCCTTGCATTTTGAGGCTTAGGTCGGTTCCAAGTAATCTTTGCCTTTGAACGTGCTGGACGAGGATTTAAACCTGCAGGAGTAAGTTCTGGCTCAATAACTCTAGCTGGCTGCGAAGGAATAGACAAGACTGAGTCTGTACAGCCTGAGGCAGTAGTCATTCTAAAGTACCAATCTCTATTGGGTAACTTTCTTAGGATGTTGTTTCCTCCTCCACCAAGAGGTACATGCAAGAAGAAATCTTCGTTCTTTTTCTTGCTTTCATACAATCTTAAGTTATCGTTTAAACTATTGTATATTGTAGGAGTCGATCCATCATTGACAGAGGCTTGTTCTACCACGTAATGGTCGAAAGTAGTGGCCGAATCAATGGGTGGAGCCCACTGGTAGGTTGCTTTTCCCTGAAGATCAATAGAGACTCCTTTCATGATAGGATCTTCCAAGGGGATAGGATCTCTCACTTTTACAGTAATCGTAGGATAATTTAGAGCAGGAGTTGGACAATGGTCGTCAGACACCCTCAAGACAAATCGATAGATCCCTTCTAAAGTACCAGGAACACCAGTTTTGGTTTGAATGTGACGACAATCCGTCTGCCATATAAATTTTGTGGTGATGGAACCCAATCCTTGAATTTTAGCAGCATCCCCGAGCCCTATAGGTGATTTATTCTGAAGGTAAGCACAAGGATCGACCACCAAATTCTTACCTTGACCTCTTGTGACTTGACAAGGAACAGGACCGCTTTTATTTTTAGAGAACATCAGGCCCCCAGGCACCAAGGTAATGGTCTGCAATTGAGAGCCAACACCTGTTAAATCATTATCCTTCACCTGAATACCAACCCTTAAGGTTTGACCTGCTGTTATCTCAGTAATCAAACCATCTGCATCTTCTCCATTTATTTTTATGGTGGGAGGATAATTGGTTTTACCATTAGGCAACTTTGGACAATTGTAAACAGATACCGGAATTTCTCTGTAAACAGTAGCAATTTTCACTCCATCTCTGTAGGCATCTACCCGGTGCACAGTCAAATACTTCTGTGTTCCTCCTCCACTGTATACCGCCATTTTGATTTGACCTGTAATCTTACTCAGAGTAGAAGGAATATTGTTGACATCTTGAGCTTTATCTGGTGTTGGGTTTTTTGGAGTGTATCCTGATTTGTACTCCAAAGCAATGGGAGGGTCACCAGCCACAATCGGTGGATTGTATGGTCTATCCCAACCAAAGACAGTAGAATCTAAATCTGGGTCAATTACGGTAGAATTATAAGTAAACTCTATCCCCCTACAGACTTGGGTAGTAGGCAAAGCCTTAAATTTAGGAGATGAGTCTATGCAAGGATTTACATTGTCTGCATTTTTTGTACGAAACATAGCTGCACGTAAACGCATGCTACCATTTGTATTCACATTGGCAATATTACCTGGGCGACAACATCTAGAATCCCAGTAAAAATTCCAACCTGTTTTTGGAGGTCTTCCATCCAAAGTAATAGGATCAGACAGGTAAAAGAACTGCTGCATACTGCCTTGATCTCCATTTGGACAGGTATTCGGGGCACCATATTGATTGGTACACTCCGGAGAAGTGTCTCCACTGCGCTCATTTAACCAGCGGTTAGAGTCTGGCTTTAGAACGATTGACGTGATTTGTGAACCTGTAACGGTCTTTGGATAAGTGCTCCCATCAATAAATAGTGTTTCATTTTCATAAAGAAATTGCACACCTGTACAATCTCGATAAACCACCATATAAAATCTAAATTTACCATTGGCAAGGCAATCCCAACCAATTTCACCACCCACAATATGTGTTGCTTTCGACTCTCCAACAATCGTTAAGCTTAAAATTAAAAGGAATAGTAATTTTTTCATGATAGTATTTTATTAATGATTCAACTGTATGACGCCTTTCTTCTGAAAGGTTGCCTCCATTGTAAAATATATTTTATGCCTTACTTCCAACAACAATTTTAATCATCTGTTCCCAATTCAGGTATTTTTTTGCGACAGATCTTATTTTATCGGAATCGATGGTGCGTATTTCTGCAATCAAATTGTCGTAATAGCTATAATCATGGTTGAGCTTTTTGAGTGATCTGTATCTATCCATGGCATTGAATGCACCGTCAAATCCACGCATGATGCTTCCAAGTGTGTAATTTCTTACCAAACGAATTTCATCTTGATGAATTTCACTTTCTTTTAACAGGTTCAATTCAGCCTTAATCTCTTTCAATGTATCATTTACATATTCATTGCCTACCTCTGTATTTATAAAAAAGTAACTGCTATGGTCATTGTTGGCAATGCCACTGTGTATTCCATAGGTGTATCCTTTATCTTCACGAATATTTCGCATGAGTCGAGAGCCAAAGAAGCCTCCAAACAAAACATTGGTGTAATACAATGCTGCATAATCTGCATGCTCCTTGCCAATAACAGGCAAACCTATTCGAATGGCATTCTGCTGAAAACCAGAAATCTCCTTGATTTCCATTTCTCTGTGATGATTGTCCGGAGGGTGAATTTTCAGTGTGGATTCCTTCGTTTGATTTTCCATAAAATCAAACTCATGAACGAAAGCATTTATGGCTTCTCTTGCTGTTTGTCCCAAACTGGCGGAGGCATATAATTCAAAGGGTGAGGTTTGAAT
>PAVT01000079.1 GCA_002713165.1 Verrucomicrobiota bacterium | reverse complement strand
TAATTTTTTTGTTTTCCGCTTGAGGTAAGCTCGTGAGATTTTTTGAAAACAACGATCAGAGCAGGTGCATTTTCCAAATAAGGTTTTTCCCAATTGGTTGCAAACTTTTCAAGGTCTTCTATCCATTCTTTTCCCATTCTACCATGATAATTCACATATTCTTCTTTTTCGGCAGCATTTCGTATTTCTTTCTTTAATTCTTTAGACCGAACAACTGCGAAAAACCAAGGTTGTTTGTGGGCTCCGGAAGGAGCTGTGGAGGCTGTCCTTAAAACGTTATGAATAACTTCATCAGGAATTTCTTCATCAGAAAAGTGGCGTATAGATCTGCGTTTATCCAACTCTTGATAAAATGAAAGACTTTGCTGAACCATTTCTTTGGGGCTCATTTTTTTAAAGTCATATTTTTTGAAACCTTCCTTTACGTTGGACACCTTTGCTTTGTCTAAATTTGAATTTATCTATGACCAATTTAGCCATTTTTGCATCAGGCGTCGGTAGCAATGCCGATTGCATTATTTCCTATTTTAAGGAAAACGCTAATCCTGTAGAGGTGGCATTAATTTTGACTGACAAAGAAAATGCAGGTATATACACTGTAGCAGCAAAAAGAGATGTTCCAATACGTTGTTTTAAAGTAGATGGTCGCTTAGATTGGAAGTTAGCAATGAGCAAACTCAAACAGTTTGAAGTTGATTGGGTGGTTCTTGCAGGATTCTTAAGAAAAGTTCCAGCATACTTAATACAAAGGTATCCAAAGAGAATTATCAACCTTCACCCTGCATTATTGCCCAAATATGGCGGAAAAGGCATGTATGGAGATCATGTTCATCGAGCGATTATAGAAAACAAGGAAGTCGAAAGTGGAATTAGCATCCATTTTGTATCAGAGGAATACGATGCTGGTGAGTTGATTTTTCAGAAGAAATTCCGAATTGAAGAGAATGAGGACACATCAACATTGGGAAGAAGAATCAGAATCCTTGAGCATGAGTATTATCCCAAAGTAATAGATCAGACCATTAACAAAGAAAGAGATGAAAATAAGGTATGATAGCGAAGAAAAGCAGTTAAGATATGACAAAGCGTATTTACGTATGGCATGTGAATGGGCACAACTATCTCACTGCAGCCGTAAACAAGTTGGCGCCTTAATCGTTAAAAACAGCATGATTATCTCCGACGGATATAATGGAACCCCAACCGGCTTTGATAATTGCTGTGAAGATGAAAAAGGAAGTACATTATGGTATGTCTTGCATGCAGAAGCGAATGCCATAATGAAAGTGTCGAAGTCAACAAACAATTCAGACGGTGCTACACTTTATATTACATTATCTCCTTGCAAAGAGTGCAGCAAATTAGTACTTCAATCTGGCATCAAAAGGGTTGTATATATGAAAGCCTACAAAGATAATTCTGGAGTTACATTTCTACAGAGAGCTGGAATTGAAGTAGTTCAAATTGAAAATCTTGATTCATGAAAAAGGCTTCAAACCCATTTATTTATTTGCCACTTATTCTTGCCATTTCATTGGCTGTTGGTGTTTATCTCGGTAGGCAAATGGTTATAGGCACATCCACACAGTTGGGCTTTGAGGCCAACGATTATGATGAGGGAGATAAGCTTAAGCAAGTCATCAACTTTATAAAAAGTGACTATGTTGATACTGTTCAGGAGCAAATTATCGTAGAAAACACGATTAATGAAATATTGCAAAACTTGGATCCCCACTCCTACTACATACCAAAGCGTCAATACAATCAAATGAATGATCCGCTGGAGGGAAATTTTGACGGCATTGGAATAGAGTTTCGAATACAAGAAGACACTGTAATAGTGGTAAGGGCAATTGGAGGAGGGCCCTCAGAAAAATTAGGCATTCAATCTGGCGATAGAATTATTCAAGTGAACGATGAAAACATCACAGGCTCCAAAATATCTAACCAGAAGGTTGTTAAGTTATTAAAGGGGCCAAAAGGCACTGAAGTTAGTATAAAGGTCCGACGGAATGGTCATGATGAATTAATTGACTTCAAAATAACTAGAGATAAAATTCCATTGCACAGTGTTGATGCGACTTTTATGTTGGATGCCGAAGTTGGATATATCAAGGTAATACGTTTTGCGAGGACTACCTATGATGAATTTGTGGATGCAATAGCTTTGTTGGAGGATAAAGGGATGAAAAAGCTTGTTCTTGATTTAAGAAACAATTCAGGAGGGTATATGAAATCTGCCATTGATATGGCAGATGAGTTTTTAGAGAAGGATAAATTGGTTGTATATACCAAAGGAAAAGCTCGAGATCGAAAGTCATTTTATGCAACATCTCGTGGACAATTAGAGAATTTATCTGTAGCAATCTTAATCAATGAAGGTTCTGCCTCTGCAAGCGAAATACTTGCAGGCGCATTACAGGACAATGATCGAGGAGTAATCATTGGAAGAAGGTCTTTTGGAAAAGGGCTTGTACAAGAGGGAGTCCAGTGGCCCGATGGTTCAGCCATTAGGCTAACAGTTGCAAGATATTATACACCAACAGGGAGAAGCATACAAAAACCTTATGACAATGGATTGGACGCATACAACCAAGAAGCATTTGATCGCTATTTGAATGGAGAGCTCATAAATACAGACAGTATTGATTTTCCGGATTCATTAAAATTCTATACAGAAAAGGGTAAACTGCTTTTTGGTGGTGGAGGAATCATGCCTGATGTATTTGTACCACTTGATACGCAGGACATTTCTGCTTACTTCATGCGCTTGAATATGCAAAGCTTGTTTTACAATTTTGGATTTATGTACGCAGATCAAAACCGAGATCAACTTGAAGAAAAATATACTGCTGAAGCATTTGTAGAGACTTTTAGAATAGATCACTCCTTATTGGGTGACTTTTATGAATTTGCTACCTCAAAAGGGGTTGAGTATAATTCAAAGGGCGCTGAAAAATCAAAGCACATTATTCAAAACCGGATTAAAGCAGCTGTTGGAAGAAACTTATGGGGAGACAATGTTTTTTATGAAATCATCAATAAAGATGACATACTTATTCAAAGGACATTAGAAGAGCTTACTCCTAGTCAATTAAGTTTGAATTGAATTCCCGTCAGCAGCAACATCATCATCAGCAACATTTATTTGGCTTTCTTCCTCTTTCATTTCAGCGAGACTTTCTTGTGTTAAATGTTCCCCTTGCATGCTTAGTTTGATATCTTTCTTTCTTAGTTTGCCATCTTTAACCAAGGCGACAGCCATGATGATACAACTAACGATTATGGTATATAGAAGAATTCCTGAGTTAAAGTTTTCATCTTGATATTCTTTTGGAATTGCAAAGAATAAAAGTATTGTAATCAGTCCACGAGGGGCAAGATAAACAATGGGTTTGATGTCTTTGCCCAAAAACAATTTTACAAGCAAGAAACGAACTATATAGATGCTAGCTAAGATGAATACACTCACCAACATGACTTCGAAGTTGAGTAAACTTCCCAAAGTGATGGAAATGCCAAAAAGCACAAAGAAAAATGTCCTCACTACGAAAGCAGATTCCAATGTGACAAGATGAAAGTCTTTTTGAATAACATCAACCTTTGCTTCGTCAATCCATTTTTTTAAAAATCCTCTAACAAACAATCGGCTGTTGCTGAGTATTAAACCAAAAATCAGGATAATTAATAAGGAAGAAAGGTGAAAGAGTTTACCTACTGAATACAAAATAAGCAAGATGGCAGTGAGAAGAAAAAGCTTGGCTTGCGTCTTGATTTTTTGAAAAACGAAGATGAGCACATAGCTCACAATAAACGATAGCGCGATCGTTATGAAAATATTGCTAAAAACATCAAATGCAATCAATTTGGCACTTTCTACTTCAGCATTGCCGATGAGGAAGTAAAACAACATAATTCCAAGAATGTCTGAAAAGGTGCCATCATATACCATAAATTCCTTTTTCTCCTCACTAAGTTCAGTAACAGAAGGAATAATGATTGCACTGCTAATGATAGACAGTGGAGTAGCATAGACAAACGCAATGAACAAGTCATCAATTAAAAAGAAATGAATTAAATAGGCGCAAATCACACAACTTATTATCAAGGATAAACTAGCAACACTGAAAGATTTCCATATCGTTGGCCACTTTTCTTTATTAAGTTCTAAATCAAGTGCAGCCTCTAATACAATCATTATTAAGCCAATGATTCCGAGAATTTCTAATGATTTAAACAGAAAATTTCCATTTTCTACTCCCATAAAGTTCATGCCTTGTTTGAGTAAAATGCCCAAAACAATAAGCATCAAAACAGAAGGAACATTGGTCTTTCTTGAGAGAACATTGAAAAAATAGGAAATTAAAATAATGACACTTAGCCCAATTATGGCTACATAAGGACTTATTTCTTCCATGGGCTTAAATTGATTTTTGGTTTCCCCTCCTCTGGTGGAGGGAACAAATCATCGTAAATGTACTCTGCCAATTTAGGGAAGTAATTTTTAATGATAAGGTCGATGTCATTCAATTGAGAAGGGAATCTAGTCTTACTTATCCCAGTTGATAGGATTTCACCATTTTCATGATACAGGGTATAATGCAGTTTGATTTCTCTTTCGTAATTCATTCTCGACATTTCGTGTGTATTGCCATATACAGTGTTGATGTCTAGCTCATTGACAAATAAAAAGAAACGATTGCCAAATTTTGTCTGCATACTGTCAAGCATTTTAGGGTCTTTTACTACTGCCTTCATGTATCGTTCTCTCGGATCTCTCCTGGTGATTATTTCACCATTATGTATCTGCCCTCTTTGATAATCCTCGTCCTTTGGTTTTTTAATTTTAGACTTGAATTTTTCAATGCCCTTTTTTTCAATGGTTTTTGAAACCAATTCGTATTCCAATCCTAGATTCTCATATATATACCGGAGGTCTTCCTCAGCTTCTTGGTCTTCTATAAGATAGAACGAACTCAGCGTGCACTTATCTTCGAAAGTATACCTAAACACTTGGTCTATGGCTGTTGTAAATCGATCAATGAGTTGGCTTGAAGTCATTTTGTTAGCATCAGCTAAATCCTTGTTGATGTCGGTAATGAACATCTTTTGTTGCAAGGGAACCATTAGTATAGATTGCTGATTTAGCCTGATAGGATCGGATGAGAAGTTTAAAGTAGAGTGTTGAGCTAGCGTTGATTCAGTGCCAATAAGCGTCAACACACATAGTAAAAGAAAGCGCTGCATATTCGTAAAGTTACTCTTGCAGCTACACTACAAAGTCCGCACCGAAATGAATTAGAAACATGAAGGTGTTAACAATTACTGAAAGAGTTTCAGGAGATCATTGCCATTTGCGAGCAACATTAATCCAAGTAAAATCACAACTCCTGCAATTTGAGCATATTCTAAAACCTTATCGTGTGGTTTTCTTCCACTAATAATTTCATAGATAAGAAACATTACATGACCGCCATCCAGTGCAGGGATAGGGAGTATGTTCATGATGGCCAATATAATGGATAAAAAGGCAGTAAAACTCCAGAATCTTCTCCAATCCCATTGAGGTGCGAAGGCTTTACTAATGGTAATGAAGCCTCCCAGATTTTTATAAGCTTCAGTTTCTGGTTTAAAGATGAGTTTAATTTGTTTGATGTAGTTTTCAAAGGAATCATATGCTTTTATTATTCCCGCAGGGATGGATTCTAAAAATCCATACTCTTGAGTGGAATAAACAAGCTGCTCATTTTGGGGGAAAATACCAAAACCAATGGCTCCTTTTTCGTTGACTAAGGCCTCTAGAATAAGTGTATCATTATTTCTTAGCACACCTATTTCAACAGTTTCCCCTTTGTTTTTACTCAGCGCATCAACAACATCTCTAAAAAATGGAGTTGTGAAATTGTTTATGGTGATTAGTTGGTCGTTTACCTGCAAACCGGCAGAGTCAGCATTAGAATTCTCAAAAACTTCTTTCACAATTGGAAGAAGGGCTGGTTCAAAAATTGGGCGTTGAATTTTAATCATGCCAGCAACAGTACTTGGGGGTACGCTTAGTTGAATTGTTTGTTCGCCGCGCATGACTTCAAGGTTGTTTTGATCCTCTAGCAGTATTCTTAATTGAATATCATTGAACTTCTCCACTTGTTTCCCCCCGACACTGATGATTTTATCACCGTTACGCAAGCCCATTTCGTAGGCGACGGAATCAACATAAATACCGTGCTTAGCGCCATCATTTGGTAAATATTCAGTCCCCCAAACGAAAAGTACCATGGCGTATATAATCATTCCCAAGAGCACATTGACCGTAACACCGCCAATCATTATAATCAGTCTTTGCCATGCAGGTTTTGACCTAAATTCCCACGGTTGTGGAGGAGCTTTTAACTGTTCTTTGTCCATGGATTCATCAATCATGCCAGCTATTTTGACATAACCTCCAAGGGGCAACCAACCAACGCCATACTCGGTTTCTCCTTTCTTTATTTTAAATAGAGAAAACCAAGGATCAAAAAATAAATAGAACTTCTCAACTTTTGTTTTAAAAAGCTTTGCAGGAATAAAGTGACCAAGCTCATGCAGTATCACTAAAATTGATAGACTAAGAATAAGTTGGGTCGCTCGAATCAGTATCTCCATTCCAAAAAGTTAGGCCGCAAAATTAAAGATTCTATCAAGCACCTTGCAGCTGGGTTTTATAGATTAACAAGAATTATCTTATTTGTGTTTTTGCCAAAGAGCGTGCTTCTTGGTCAGCTTCAAGGTAATCCTCCAGAGACGGAGACATGCATGAAGTACTTTCGTGAAGAACTGTTTGATTGATTTTAGCGATATCTAAGAACGAAATTTGATGGTCGCGAAATGCTTGGTTAGTAACTTCATTGGCAGCATTTAAGGCACATGCTGCTGTACCTTTCATTGACAAGGCTTCATATGCCAAGTTTAAGTTCATAAATGTTTCACCATCAGCTTTTTCGAAATGAAGTTTAGGGTATTGTAGAAAATCAAAACGAGGAAAAGAAGAGTCTATTCGATCGGGATAGGCCAAGGCATATTGAATGGGCAATTTCATGTCTGGTAAACCCATTTGAGCCTTCATGCTGCCATCTTTAAACTGAACAATTGAATGCAATATTGACTCCGGATGAACAATCACATCAATTTGATCTTCATTTAAGTTGAATAGCCATTTTGCTTCTATAACCTCCAATCCTTTGTTCATGAGTGTAGCAGAATCGATGGTAATTTTTGCACCCATCTCCCAGTTAGGATGTTTTAATGCAGCAGAGGGAGAAACTGTTTTTAATTCATCTTCGGACCAACCTCTAAATGGTCCGCCTGAAGCAGTTAAATAAATTTTTTCAATTGGATTGTGAAATTCACCTATTAAGCACTGAAAAATTGCTGAATGTTCTGAGTCAACCGGAAGTATAGGCACACTATTTTCCGTTGCAAGATGTGTAATCAATTGCCCAGCAACTACCAATGTTTCTTTGTTTGCAAGCGCTATTGGCTTCTTGGCTTCTATGGCAGCAATGGTAGGCTTCAAGCCTGCAAATCCAACCAATGCTGTCAACACTATGTCAATTTCTTCAATTTGTACAGCATCACAAAGTGCAGATTCTCCAGTATACGTCTTTATTCCAAGTTCCCACAGTTCTGCTGAAAGTGCTTCATACGTTTTATCTTCTACAATGACTACGGTGTTTGGCTTAAATTCAATTGCTTGCTGTTTCAACAATGATGAATTTGAATAGGCAGTAAGCACAGATACTTCAAATTTATCTGGATGTTGACGAACCACTTCTAGTGCTTGAGTGCCAATGGAACCTGTAGATCCTAAAATGGCAATTTTCCTCTTTATGTTAGATTTTTCCATAAAAACAGTAACCCTTTACAGTCATTTAACGTACTAGGCATGCAATGTTAATATTGATAATTGAATATTTGCATTGTTTGAAGTAAATAATGTGTCCATGAACAGCCACAATGAAATAAAACGCACACTAATTGCTTTTTCACTTGCATTGTCTTTGGCCTTGGTTGCGTTCACCATTCAGGATAAAAAGTCTATTGAAAAAGATGAGCCAACAATGATAGAAGCGAAAGTATACCCTGGGAAAAAAGCAATCATGGGAAAATGATCACTTCAATGCATTAATTTTTACATCTTCTAAAACTTGTTCAGTTTCTTTTTCAGATTTAATTTTTACATAGTTCCCCTTGCCAAGAGAAGCGATTTCTTTTAATCTTTTTGCAGTCCAATTTTCATTTTTAATTCCAATAACACTTATCGACAAGCCACTTTCGGCAGTTTTACTGATTTGATTTCTTAAACGAGTATTTCTTTCGCCTATGTCAAAAGCGCCATCAGATGCGAGAAATATTTGATTGTTGCCATTTTCAATGAAATTCGACAATCCGACTTCAATGGCCTCTTTAATTCCTTTCACAGCTTGTGTACTCCCAGCTGCTGGAATATTTTCAATGCTAGATTTTATAATATTTTTATCTTTCCCTGATGTGGGGGGCATCAAAGTTGAAGCCTCTCCAGAATATGTTACAATAGACAAATAATCAATTGATCGCAGAGGCTCCATCAATTTAATCATCGTAGTTTTTAATAAGTCCATTCTACCTGCTTCTCGCATTGATGTAGATGCGTCAATTAAAAAAACTATGTTGTTCGGCTTGTACTTGTCATCAAGTAAGGTCTTCGTAGTATTATTTTCAACAATGGCGTCATTTGCAAGTCTAGGTTTGGGCTGGGGTTTAATCAAAAGGGGAGGTTCTTCTTTTTTCTTTGGCGTTTCTTGAACGATATTTAAGACCTCTTTGTTTTGCTGAACTTCCTTCAAAGTTTGAATGTCCATTAGTTCAACATATTCAGACTGAATCTCATTGACTTTTCTTTCTTCATGGGCAAAGTATGTTGTCTGTGCCTCAGAATTTTGTGCGAACGAGGGACAGCTCTGCAATTTATTTTTAGGAAACTCCTTTACCTCACCTCGAAATTTTAACAAAATAGGCTCAGAATTTGAGCTGAGATAAATGCCAATTTCCTCTTCAAAATTTCCTTTTTTCTGTGGATTAAACTTGATTCGAAAAAGGATTGCATTCTTGCTTTTTATCAGCTTTGAGCTAAAAAGAACAGCATGTTGTACTTTTCTATCAACCCTTAATATAAATACATCTTTCTCTGTTTGATTTACGATATTAAGATCGATAACATCATCGTTTTGTACAGCAACAATGCCTAAATCAAATTCTGTTTTAGAAAGACCGTTTTGGGAAAATGCGAAGTTCAACCCAAAATAGAACAAAAAGGTAAATATTAGTCTCATGATTAAGCATAGGCAATAACCGTGCTACAGTTTGCCAGCTGTTACAATATTGTAAAGATTTGATGCTGTATATATTGCTAATTTAGCACATTAAAGAAGCCTAAGTGTATAAAAACCACGAATATTTTCTTTCACTCTATTATCGTTTATCTGACTTTTTAGCGCTTAACCTTGCCTTTTTAATAGGCTTTTACATCCGTTTTCACAACGAATTATTAGCCACTTACCTTGAATACAAATACACTACCTTAATCATTGTAGTCAATTTGTCTTGGCTAGGTGTGACCTCCTTACAGAAAATTTATCGACTTGACAATTTTACTAAGAGAAGTCGCTACTTTCTTGCCCTTGCTATTGCCATTCTTCTGCAATTGTTGATCACCATTGCTTTTAATGGCTTGACAAAAGCACTGTATTCAAGATTGTTTTTAATTTATTTCTACACTGCATTAGTAGTTGTTCTTTCACTTGGTAGGCTTTTGACTTTAAAGCTTTATGAAAAGTACCTCAAAAAGAAATTCAAAGAAAGTGTGGTGGTGCTCTTTGGAGAGGATGCAAAGCTTAATGAAGTAATGCAGTTTTTTCGAAAAAACTTAAGTCTGAAGAAACAAAAGATCGAAAAATTAAGAGATAAGAAGACGCTCATTGATCAGCTAAATGAAATTATTAAAAAACAGGACATTTCAGAATTGTATCTGCCATTATCGAACTTTAATGAAGAGGAGATTGAGTTGGTTTCTAACTTTTGCGACAACCACTTTATACGTTTAAGGTTGATCTTTGATTGGAAGGGTATAGGAGCTAGGAAATTGGTTGCGACCAAATTGGATCAAACGAGTATATTCAAGGTGGCACTTACACCCCTGGATGATCCTTTTAATGCACTTGTAAAAAGAGCATTTGACATTTTCCTATCACTAATGGTGCTGCTATTTGTTTTTAGTTGGCTTTTTCCTTTAGTAGCAATTGCTATTAAAATAAGTTCTAAAGGCCCAATATTGTTTATTCAGCAAAGATCTGGTATGAACAATGCAGCATTTAACTGTTATAAGTTTAGAAGCATGAAACAAAACTTAGATGCAGATATACGGCAAGCAACCCAGAATGATCCTCGTATAACGAAAATTGGCAAGTTTCTAAGAAATACAAGTTTGGATGAGCTACCACAATTCATAAATGTCCTCAAAGGAGAGATGAGTGTTGTAGGTCCTAGGCCACATATGATTAAGCACACAGAGGAATACAGTCAACTCGTCGGTAATTTTATGAATAGACATGCTGTAAGACCCGGCATTACCGGCTTGGCTCAAGTGAAAGGATACAGGGGTGAAATTGATGATTTCTCATTGTTGCAAAATCGAATTCGGCTTGATCGTTTTTATGTCAATAACTGGAGCTTGTATTTCGACGTACGTATTTTATTTCAGACAGTAAGTGCCATTTTCGAACAACACCGATAAAAAAGTTTATTTAACCTTTAAACTAAGCAAAAGGGGAGCTAGTCTGAGCTCAATTTAGATGGTCAATTATTTTCCCCATTGGGAGTTTTGGTAAATTAAAAAAACCCTTCTTCTTTGTCGAGGAAGGGTTTTGTGGTGCCAGCTGGAATCGAACCAGCGACACAAGGATTTTCAGTCCTTTGCTCTACCAACTGAGCTATGGCACCGCCTTAAAAATGGTCGACAAATGTAAAATAAAAAATTTAGTTCCGCTGCTTTTATAAACGATTTCTTTGTGCTTTCCTTAGCTTTGACCAATGTCTTATCAGCTTGCCGTAGATATAGGAAACACCAGAACTAAGCTCGGTTTGTTCAAAAAGCGAGAATTGCTTCAATCAAAAGAATTGAACAATACGGACATTTCAAAAAATAATCTACTATTTGAAGCCTACGAACCCGAATGGGCAATTGTTTCCTCTGTGAATAAAAAGGTTGAGGACGAATTGGAGCTGGAAAAACAATGTTCCAACCTAATACGACTCACATATCAGACACCCTTGCCAATAAATTTGCTTTATCAAAGTCCAGAGACTTTGGGCAAAGATAGAATTGCTTCAGCCGTTGCAGCACATAATAAATTTCCGAATGAAAATGTCTTGGCCATCGATGCCGGTACATGCATAACTTACGATATTGTCAACAAGCGTGGAGATTATTTGGGAGGAGCCATTACACCTGGAGTTCAGATGAGACTAAAGTCAATGAATGATTACACAGATGCTTTGCCACTTATCCATTGGGATGGACAGCTAATTCCTAAAGACATTGGCAACACCACCATTACATCAATATTGTCAGGTGTAGTTAATGGGTGTATCGGTGAAATGAATGGGTTTATTGAGGCTTATGAGAGGCAATATAAAAAGCTTCTTGTCGTATTGACAGGAGGAGATGCTAATTTCTTTGAGAAAGCACTAAAAAATGGCATCTTTGCGGACCCAAATTTGGTTTTATTAGGCCTGAATGAAATTCTACTACACAATTGCGATTAAGTCAATTGGCTTGTCTTGTTTTTTTTTACTTAGCACCGTTCTTTTAGCACAAAAGTTTACGGACTCACCGTACTCACGGTATGGGGTTGGCTTGCTCAATTCAACGGTAACAAATGGCAACTTTGCAATGGGACGAGCAGGTTACGCATGGCGTCCTTTTCAGTACAAACCAATTGTCTATGATTCGCTGGCAAGAAGCAATGCGCAGTTGAATGATCGAGGAACCAATTACATCAATCTTAAAAATCCAGCTTCCTTTTCAAACATTAGCTTGACCACATTTGAAGCATCCATTATCTCAAGAAATGTAAATTACTCTAATGCGGCAGAGGAACGATCTGGGACAAATACGCAATTAGGGCACATGAATATTGCGCTGCCTATGGGTGAAAAGTGGGGCATTGCATTTGGCTTACGGCCTTTTAGCAGTGTAGGCTATGATTACAGCAGTCAAGAAATCATCAACAGCAATACTGTTACCTACTTGTTTGAAGGGAAAGGCGGTGTAAATGAGATTTTTGCAGGGACTGCAATAGAACTCATTCCTAACCTCTCCTTGGGAATTAGAGGAAAATTCCTTTTTGGAACCATTGAAGATGATAGACGAATAATCTATGAACAAAGCACAAACTTCTTCAATACCATAGATCAAAAGCAAACCCAAGTTAGCGATTTTGCGGTTGATCTTGGTGCTCAATACAGATTTAAATTGGGTAAAGACAACTTATGGACAGTAGGGTTGTTTGCTTCACCCATGGACCAGCTATCAACGAAAGAAACACAAATCATTCGCACCTATGAAGGCGAAATTAATTTTGAATCGATCAAAGACACTGTAAAACTTCTTGATGAACAATCCTCTACACTGCCAATAGCACCTACTTTTGGACTAGGGATTGCTTACGAAAAGAAAGGTGAATGGCTCATAACAGCGGACATTACTTCTAGACAATGGCAAAACACAACCTTTTCAGAAGGAATCGAATTAAGCAGTTCAACTGAGTACAATTTTGGCTTTGAAAAGTTTAATTCTTCTAACAGTTTTGGTCCATTCCTATCAAGAATGGGATACAGAACTGGATTGAGGTATAATTCCTCTCTTTTAACCATTGATGGAGAGGAGATCGAAGAGTTTGGCATAGGTTTTGGAATCGCAGTACCGCTGAGAAAGTCTTTTTCTACATTGAACGTTGGTATAGAGATCGGAAGAAGAGGCAATCAAAAGAACAATTTGACACAAGAAGACTTTCTAAATTTGCAGATTGGAATCACCATTAATGACAAATGGTTTATTAAAAGAGTTTACGATTAAAATTAAAAAAGAAGAGATGAAAAAAGTAGCATTAATCTTTATTGCAGTTTTATCAATCAACCTTTCATTTGCTCAAGGCAAATATGGAGCAGACAGTGTAAAATGTGTGGAGAATTTATCATTATACAGAGATTACTTGAAACAAAAAATGTATGATGACGCTTACAAGTATTGGAGCGTGGCGTATGAAATTTGTCCTGCATCTTCAGAGCGTATGTATGTTGATGGAATTAGTCTTGTTCGCAACAAATTAAAGAATGCTGCCAAGGAAGAAAAAGCAGGAGTGGTAGATGAACTATTAATGGTCTATGACAAGCGCATCGAAAACTTTGGAAAAGAGGGCTATGTCTTAGGGCGAAAAGGAACAGATATGTTGCGTTATGCAAAAGACGATGTAGAAGCATTGTATGGGGTACTTGACAAATCAATTCAATTACAAGGATCAAAATCAGAGGCAGGAGCAATCGTATCATACATGAACGCTTTAATTTTGATGGAAAAAGATGAAAAGGTGGATGAAGCAAAGGTTGTTGAACAGTTTGCAAACATGACTGAATTGATAGCACAAAACATAAGTAAATACGATGGCAAAAAGACTCAGGAATATTACATAAAAGCGCAAGAGAGCATTGAGAGTATCACATCACCTTATTTAAGTTGTGATGTTTTGGTGGAGATGGCAGAGAAAAACTACGAGAACAATAAGGAAGATCAAAAGTGGATGGAACGTACTGCCGACATTTTAGACCAAAAAGGGTGCACAGATGCGACCATCTTTTTTACAATTGCCGAAGAGATGCACAGCACAAATCCGTCAGCGATATCAGCTGAGAAAATGGGGATAATGTCATTAAAAAAGAAACAATACACCGAAGCGGAGGCTTATTTCAAACAAGCCATTGAGTTGAATCAGGATGCTTCAAAGTCCTTTAATCTTTTAATGGCTTTGGCATCCTCGCAAATTAGTAAAGGGGCATACAGTTCAGCAAGATCTAGTGCGAGAAAAGCCATGGAAATTGAACCCAACAACGGTTTGCCATACATTCTTATCGGAGATATGATTGCCGGCAGTTCGTCTGCTTGTCCGAATAGCGATGCATGTAAGCAAAAAGCCATTTACTGGTTGGCTGTCGATTATTTGGTTAAGGCCAAGGCGGTAGACCCGAGTGTTTCATCTAAGGCAAACAGCAAGATTGCAAGTTACTCCAAGTATTTCTCTGAACGTGACGAATGCTTTTTTATCAATGTGAAAGAAGGTGACACCGTTCAAATAGGATGCTGGATCGGTGAGTCTACCAAGGCGCGTTTTAACTAGTATAAAGTTGAGGATGTACTATCGACCTAGTCGAGCTTATATATTTTTACTTTCATTGTTTTTGATTGCTTGTGAAAACGACATTGAAGAAGTGAGTAAGCTTGACTTTGAGCACACTCCAGATCAAACGGCATGGGATGTTGAGGTTTTATACAGTACAAAAGCAAACGTTGCATTTCAGTTAAATGCCCCACTATTTAAACAATTTGGAGGGGAGGAACCATACAATGAAATGCCGGAGGGAGTTCATGTGCAATTTTTTGATTCGTTACTACAAGTTACCACTGAGCTTACTTCAAATTATGCGATACACATAGAAAAAGAAGGGCGTATGGAAGCCAAGGAAGACGTGGTAGTTACAAACATCAAAGGAGAAAAGTTGAATACTGAACAATTGGTTTGGGATCAAAAAAGTGGGAAAATCACCTCAGATGTTTTTGTGAAGATCACAACAGAGGATCAAGTTCTGATGGGTGAAGGACTCATCGCAAACGAGGATTTTACAAATTATCGTATCTTGAAACCAAGAGGAACAATTAGCATTGCCGATGATTAAAATGGTGAGTTTTCTCGAGAAAATGTGGCTTGTATTGAGCATCGTTACATTTTTATTTGGGTGTTACCAGAGTTTTAAAAACTCGATTTACGACGCGCTTTACTTTTTCGGCTTTTCAGTGATTGCGATATGTTTATTTTTGATTAGAAGAAAACAAAGGTTATACCATGAACGCCATTCAAAGTAGTGATGTACCTTGCCTAAGACTTAAGAATGTTTGAGAGTTCTCCAACTTTAACTATTTTGTTGATGTTGATTCTTTCGGCCTTCTTCTCGGGAATGGAGATCGCATTTGTCTCTGCCAATAAATTAAAAATTGAATTGGATGGAAAGAAGGGTGACATTCTCGCAAAAATCATCTCCAATTTTCTAAAAAAGCCCTCTAGATTTATAGGTGCAATGTTGGTTGGCAACAACATTGCTTTGGTGATTTATGGAATTTTTATGGCTAAAATTCTTGAGCCTCAAATAGAAGCATATACCCAAAATGAAATCTACATTTTGTTGATTCAAACCATCCTCTCTACCTTGTTGATATTGCTAACTGCTGAATTCTTACCCAAGACACTTTTTAGAATAAACCCAAACGCTGCCTTGCGTTATTTGGCTATTCCGCTTTGGGCCATTTATTGGATACTTAACATACCAGTTACCTTAATCATCGGGCTTTCAGAAATGCTGCTTAAGTTATTTTCACCAGAATTAAAAGCGGATGAGGAATTAAATTTTGGTCGTATAGATTTAGAACACTTTGTTCGTGAAGGAACGGAAATCACAAGCGAAGACCAAGAAGAGGTTGAACATGAGATCCAGATATTTCAAAATGCACTCGACTTTTCAAATATTAAGGCAAGGGAGTGCATGATTCCTAGAACTGAAATCATTGCATTAGACATTGAAGACGGAATTGATCAATTGAGAAATACCTTTGTAAAAACAGGCTTGTCAAAAATCTTAATCTTCAGAGATAACATAGACAACATTATAGGATATACGCATTCATTTGAGTTGTTTAAGAATCCTGAAAGTATAAAATCCATCCTTTTGCCCCTCCCAATTATAGCCATGTCAATGCCTGCAAATGAAATTTTAGAGACATTCATAGAACAAAGAAGGAGCATAGCGGTGGTAGTCGACGAATTTGGCGGCACTGCTGGAATACTCACTATTGAGGACATCATTGAAGAAATTTTTGGTGAAATTGAAGATGAGCATGATAAAGAGGAAATGATTGAAACTAAAATCAACGAAAATGAATTCTTGTTTTCTGCAAGACTAGAAGTGGACTATTTAAATTCTGAATATTCGTTAAATCTTCCAATATCAGATAATTATGAGACAATTGCTGGCTTAATTATCGACACATCAGAAAGCATTCCTAAGATGAATGAAAAAATACAAACTGAAGGATTCGAGTTCACAGTCAAGAAGGTGTTTGAAAATAGAATTGATCTTGTACACCTAAAAATCCTACCTAACGAATAAAGCTTGAATTGCATCCCCTTTGTATCAGGAGTTTCAGAAGAAATACTTGTTTTATAATTGCGTTTTGAATCGTATATTCGCAAGCCAAAATTTTTAAAGGAATTCAATGGCTATTATTGGAAAAATAAGAGAACGATCAACCTTAGTATTGATTGTTGTAGGTGGCGCAATTATGGCGTTCGTTTTAACTGACTTATTTAGCTCTCAAACAACTGGTTCTCAGCAAGGGCCGTTGCATATTGCTGAAATCAACGGCGTAAAAATTAATCCACAAGAATTTGACCAAAGGGTTCAGGAAACGTATAAGAACTACACAGAAAGAAGTCAGCAAACCTTAGATGAAGGCATCAAATCAGAATTGCGAGAGTCAGTGTGGAATGAATTTGTTTCTGACAATCTAATGGGGTCACAGATGGACATTTTGGGTATAAATGTCACTACCAAAGAACTTTTTGATATGGTACAAGGCGACAGACCTCATCCACAAGTTGTTCAAGTATTTTCCAATCCTGAAACTGGCGAATTCAATTCAGCTGCTGTTGTACAGTTTTTACAAAACTTAACCGAACAAGATCCGGCTACACGTCAACAATGGATAGATTTTGAACAGGCATTGAAGCGAAATCAACGCATCAATAAATACAACTTATTGATAAAAAAAGCGGTTTACACACCAAACGAATTAGCAACTAAGCAAAATGCAGACAATAATTCTGCTGTAAGCTTTAGATATATATATAAGCCATTTAGTGCATTGAATGATTCCGCGGTTCAAGTATCTGAAGCAGATTATAAAGCGTATTATGAACAGCATAAATCTGAGTACGATCAAGAGGCAAGTCATAAAGTAACGTATGCTTATTTCCCAGTTTCTCCCTCAGAAATGGATCACGAGCTCGCACGGAGATGGGTTGATGATATGTATGAAAAATTTAAAGAAGCTGAAAATGACTCTTTGTTTGTCAATGCGAATTCAGATGAGCGTTTTGATCCGACCTATTATACATTAAAAAATATACCAACTGGTGCAGATTCATCTTTTTGGGAGATGGAGGTAGGCACAGTGCTTGAACCAGTCTTGGTTGGTGAAACACATTATATAAGAAAGATTAAATCAAAGAAATTTGCGCCTGATTCAGTGCGAGCTAGACATATCTTAATAGATACTAGACAAGGAAAGGAAAAAGAAGGTGAAGCACTCGCTGACAGTTTATTGGATGTGATCAATTCTGGCACACCCCTTTACGAACTGGTTTCCTATTCAGACGATGCTCAAACTGCGAAAGACAGTGGTAATGTAGGATGGTTTACCGAGGGATTAATGGTTAAGCCATTCAACGATTCATCTTTTGCTGCAAAAGTAGGTGATGTGATTAAGGTGAAAACTCAATTTGGTTTCCATTTAATAGAGATATTAGTTCAAACAAAGCCGGTCAATAAAATTCAAATTGCAACCATTGAACGCACTGTTCTTCCTGGAAAAGAAACTTATGCAAATGTTTTTAATCAGGCCAATAGTTTTTCAATCAATGCAACAGATAATGAATCTTTTTCAAATTTGATTACTGAACAAAACATTCAACAAAGGGTGGCTATCCTCAAAGAGTCGGACAATCTTATTCCTGGTTTGGCTGCTTCAAGAGACTTAGTGCGATGGGTGAAGGAATCTGAAGAAGGAGCTGTTTCTGAGGCCTATGATGTGGATGAAGCCTTTGTTGTAGCCATAGTAGATGAAGTGAATGCCGATGGTCCTGCACCCTTGGACAAGGTAAGAAACAGAATTGAATTCTTGGTACGTCAAGAAAAGAAGGCCGAAGTATTTAAAGAAGAATTTAATGCGATTGATGGGGATCTTGATGCTATAGCATCTGAAATAGGATTGTTCGTTGAGACTGTTCCATCAACATCTTTTGCCAGTCCGGCGATACCAAATGTAGGCCTTGAGCCAAAGATTGTTGCGAAGGCAGTAAGCATGGAGCAAGGGGAAATAAGTGAGGCGATTCAGGGGAACACAGGGGTATTTATAATTGAATTAACGCAAAAGACGGATGCAATGTCGACTGATGTGAGTTTGATCAAAAATGCAAATGCAAGAAACACCCTAAATAGAGTAGACAATGGTGCGATTCTTTCAGCCTTGAAAGAGAAGGCGGATATGGTTGATAATAGAGCGAAATTCTATTAATCAAAATAAATCAATTATTCTTTCTTTCGCTTGTAGATACCATGAAATAAGGTAGACTGTTGTAAGCCTTCGATAGAGTACAGTTCCCATATTTGTTTTACTGTATTCGTGTCATGATTGACCCACCTTATTTGATTATAAACTTGAATGTCCTGACGTTTAAAAGGCTTGCTCCTAAGGACCATTTGTTTTCCTTCCATTTTCCCTTTAAGTTCAAGCACGCCTCCTTGATTGTCAATCCATAGCTGGTTCCAACTGCTATCTATAGGACTGAAGTAATTGTAGCTTGTGCCTTTATTCAAAGAAGTAGATTGCCATTCTTCAATTAATAAACAATTGTTGTATTGTTTGCTTATATTATTCTCACCAATTTTTACACCATTGGTATCAAGTACTTCCCATTTGCCCTCCCAAAAATCAAACTGATTATATTCTATGCTTGAACATGGAGGGTTTTGTCCACAAATAAAGAATGGGAGACATAAAGAGATACAGAGTGAAATTATCTTAAGTCTATGCATTTAACACACCGAGTTGTGTACCAACTTTCGTAAATGCCTCGATGGCTTTATCCAAATGGGTTTTGTCATGAGCTGCCGATAACTGAACACGTATGCGGGCTTGCTCCTTAGGGACTACGGGATAAAAGAACCCAATCACATAAATTCCTTCCTTCAATAATTCATTGGCAAATTCTTGTGATAGTTTTGCGTCATAAAGCATAATTGGAACGATGGCAGAGTCTCCATCTTTGTAGTCGAATCCTGCATTTGCTATCCCTTTTTTGAAATAGTCTACATTGTCCATGAGTTTGTCCCTCAATGCAGTGCTTTCATTCAACAAATCAAGCACAGCAATGGATGCACCTACTATTGCAGGTGCTAAAGAGTTGGAGAAAAGATAAGGCCTAGAGCGTTGTCTCAACATTTCAATGATTTCCTTTTTACCCGAGGTAAATCCTCCCATTGCTCCACCCAAGGCTTTTCCTAGTGTTCCGGTAATGATGTCAACACGGCCTAAAACATTGCAATATTCCGCAGTACCTCTTCCTGTTTTGCCAATGAATCCATGTGCATGACAATCATCCACCATAACCATAGCATCATATTTATCCGCCAAATCACAGATTTTATCCAATTGTGCTACATATCCATCCATGGAGAACACTCCATCTGTTACTATCAATCTAAAACGTTGCGCTTGAGCTTTCTTCAACTGATCTTCAAGGTCATTCATGTCATTGTTTGCGTATCTGTAGCGAGCGGCCTTACACAGGCGCACACCATCAATGATTGACGCATGATTCAATGAATCTGATATGATCGCATCTTCAGCGCTGAGCAAAGGCTCAAAAACACCCCCATTGGCATCAAAAGCAGCAGCATACAGGATGGTGTCTTCAGTGCCACAGAATGCTGATATTTTCTTTTCCAAGGTTTTGTGAATGTCTTGGGTACCACATATAAATCGAACAGAACTCATCCCAAATCCATGGGAGTCCAAAGTGTTCTTCGCAGCTTCTACAACCTTTGGATGAGAGGACAACCCTAAGTAGTTATTAGCACAAAAATTAATCACTTCACTACCATCAGTTAAATGGATTACTGCATCTTGAGCAGAAGCAATGATGCGCTCTTTTTTAAATAGGCCAGCCTCTTCAATAGAAGTCAACTCTGCTGATAAATGGGATTGAATTTTTCCGTACATATTGTCGTCTGATTTATTTCAAAAATATATAAAAAAACCTGCTTCAATGTAGCATTGAAGCAGGTTCATTTGTTCACGTTAACGAGATTAAACGACTCCTTGAGCCATCATGGCGTCTGCAACTTTTACAAAACCTGCAATATTTGCTCCTTTGACATAATCCACATAATCTCCATCCGTTCCGTATTCAACACAGGCTTCATGAATTGATACCATTATTCCGTGCAATTTTTCATCCACTTCTTCTCTTGTCCAAGATAAACGTAATGAATTTTGACTCATTTCTAATCCGGAGGTGGCAACACCACCTGCATTGGAGGCCTTACCTGGAGAAAACAAGATTTTTGCTTTTTGGAAAACTGCAATTGCTTCTGGTGTTGATGGCATGTTTGCACCCTCAGAAACACAAATGCAACCGCTGTTCACCAAAGTGTTGGCATCTGTTTCATTTAACTCATTTTGTGTAGCACAAGGCAAAGCAATGTCACCCTTTTCACCCCAAGGCGTTTTGCCTTCATGGTATGTTGCCGATGAGTATTCATTTACATATTCAGAGATTCTCCCTCGACGATTGTTTTTTAGATCCATTACCCATGCGAGTTTTTCTGCATCGATCCCATCCTGATCTACAATGTATCCACCAGAATCTGAGAAAGTAATCACCTTTCCACCCAATTCAGTTGCTTTTTCACATGCATATTGAGCTACATTGCCTGAACCAGATATGATGACTGTCTTTCCTTTGAATGAATCTGATTTGGTTTTCAGCATTTCCTCCGCAAAATACACCGTTCCGTATCCGGTAGCTTCTGGGCGAATAAGGCTTCCACCGAAACTCATTCCTTTGCCTGTGAGAACGCCAGTAAATTCATTTCGCAATCTTTTGTATTGACCAAAAAGGTAGCCGATCTCTCTTCCACCTACTCCAATATCTCCTGCAGGGACATCAGTGTCAGGACCAATGTGTCGAGACAATTCGGTCATAAAGCTTTGGCAAAAACGCATCACTTCATTGTCTGATTTTCCTTTTGGATCAAAATCTGATCCACCTTTTCCACCACCCATTGGAAGAGTTGTCAAGCTGTTTTTAAATACTTGTTCAAAGGCCAAGAATTTTAAAATACTCAAACTTACAGAGGGGTGAAAACGCAAGCCACCTTTGTAGGGGCCAATTGCTGAGTTCATCTCTATTCTGAACCCTCTATTTACTTGAGTGTCACCTTTGTCGTCAATCCAAGGTACCCTAAACATAATCACACGTTCAGGCTCTACCATGCGTTCAAGCAATTTGGCAGATTGGTATTTAGGATGATTTTCAATGAAGGGGATAACCGTTTCAGTAACTTCTTCAACCGCTTGCAGAAACTCAGCCTCGTGTGGGTTTTTTGCTTTTACACCTTCCATGAAAGTCTCAATCTTTTTGTGGATGGAAGCGTTTTCACTATTGCTCATGATAATGTATTTAGATGAATGATTTGATGCGCAAAAGTAAATATTTTTGAAAGCAATTTAATTAGAGCTAATGCACAACTAATGAGATAGTTGGTAAATTTTACCAGGCAATGATATTACTGCTCCTTTAAATTCTAAAGAAAGCAAGAGTGCAGTAATTTGGCTAATAGGCATTTCAGCTCTTAAGCTAATCTCATCGAGTCCAATTCTGTCGTCATGGGCAAACAATCCAACAATGATTTGTTCTTCTTTATTTAAATCTTCAAATAATCGTGTTTGGGTCTTTTGCGGTTGATGTTCCTGCCAACCCATCAAATCTGCAATGTCTTTAGCAGATTCGACAAGTGCAGCTTTATTTTGTTTGATGAGCATATTGCAACCTGAAGATTGGCTGTCTGAAGGTCTTCCCGGAATGGCCATAACGTCTCTGTGGTATCCATTTGCTAGTTCAGCAGTAATGAGTGAGCCCCCCTTGAGTGAAGATTCTACAACGATCGTAACATCTGCCAAGCCTGCAACAATGCGATTACGTTCAGCAAAATGCACTGGCAATACCTGAGCATTGCTTCTATAATCTGAAACGAGTCCGCCTTTTTTTTGCATTTGTTGTGCAATGCTGTGATGTTGCCGAGGATAAATTTGATCCAATCCACTTGCCAAGACGCCAATGGTGTCAAGATTGCACTTCAGGGCGGTTTTATGAGCAACAATGTCAATGCCATAGGCCAAACCACTGATGATTGTTGGTTCATACATTGCCAAATCAGCGATAAGGTCCTCACACAAGGCTTTTCCTTTGACAGTGGCCTTTCTCGTTCCAACAATGCTTATACAGCGTAAGGCATCCAGCTGCATGTTCCCCTTTTTATACAGTACAATGGGACCATCATCACAATGCTTCAATCTTTTTGGGTAGTCTGGGTCTAGATAAAAGCTAGCTTCCACATTGTGTTCACTCATGAATTCAATCTCTTTCTCGGCTTCATCAATGAATTTGTTCGAATGTAATTGGGCGATTAACTTTTTGCCAATTCCAGGTATTTTCAGCAATAAATGATGTTTTTCATTGAACACGGCCTCTGCTCCATTGCAGTACGCTATCAACTTTTTTGCATTGACATTCCCGATTCCGGGAACCATCGAAAGTGCAATTTGGTATTTAAGAGCCGTCAATGTTTAATCTCTAATAAATGAATACTTTCGTCAAAAGTATCCATTATGAAAACAATTGGGATCATTCCATCTCGTTATGCATCAAGCCGTTTACCTGGCAAGCCATTGATTGATATTTTGGGAAAAAGTATGGTGCAGCGGGTATATGAACAGTGCTTAAAGTCTGAGAAATTAGACAAGGTAATTGTGGCTACAGATGATCAACGAATTTATCGGCATGTAATTGAATTTGGAGGCGAGGTTACAATGACTTCTGAGAAACATCAAAGTGGCACTGATCGTTGCAATGAGGTTATGAATCAGCAGAAAGAGAGGTATGATGTGGTGGTCAACATTCAAGGCGATGAGCCTTTTATCTCACCATCTCAAATCGATTTGCTCATCGATTGTTTTGAGGAAGACAAACAAACAAAGATTGCCACACTAGTCAAGAGAATAATCCACAGTAAAGAGTTAACAGACCCCAATAAAGTTAGAGTTGTACGTGACTCGAATGGATATGCGCTTTATTTTAGTAGACAGGTCATCCCTTTTCTAAGAGAGACTAAAGTAGAAAGCTGGGTGGAAAAATTCGTTTATTACAAACACATAGGAATGTATTCATACAAAACTGAGATATTGAATGAATTGGCAGACTTACCTCCGAGTAAGCTTGAGCAAGCTGAAATGTTAGAACAGTTGAGGTGGTTAGAAAATGGCTATCGGATTAAAACGGCCATTACAGAAGAGGAAGCTTTTTCGATAGATACGCCTGAAGATTTATCACAATTGTTGTAATGGGGTATATGTGCTCCAAAGTCAACACATTAGTGTTTTTTTATCAATAGTGTCCGATAAAAGAAATTAAAAGCGGGAAATCCTTTTTAGGAAGTCCCGCTTTTTTTATCTTGTTTTTACTCCAAAACTCGATATATGAATAAAAG
>PAVT01000078.1 GCA_002713165.1 Verrucomicrobiota bacterium | reverse complement strand
CAGAAGAGCGTTTTAACGAGTTTTAAGCCCGGCGCTTTTTTATTGAAAGGATAGATTATGTTTGTTTATGCGATTAGTGTGATGATGGTTTTCGTTGCGGCTTTTGGATTGTTCAAATCGGAAACCACATCAGCGACAAGGTGAATAAGAAATGATGAGCCATCATGATTTTTGGATTTGTTCCAGAGGAATTTATTCGGCAGAAAAGGCATACGGCGACGAATTAGATTATACGTGGTATGTTGAATTTGATAACCCAGAAGATGTTCTCGAAGAACAGTGGGCAAAGTTTATGAAAAAAGTCTGGAAAGAGGCAGGCGACGCAAGGGGTCGCGAGATTTGTTCTCTTCTAGGCGCAAAGCTATCGAGGTTTTAATGATTGAGTCTGTGAAAGAACTCTACGAAGAATATCCTTATCCTTCATCTAGACAATATAAGTTCGATATAACTAATGAGAGACTTAGTATCTCGGGAGTTGGACCTTTTAACGTAAAAGGCGAACACATCTTTGTTGCTGGTTGCGGAGTTGCAGAAGCTTGTGTGATTGCAAACACAAACCCAGCTTCTCGAGTCTATGGAATTGATTTATCTGAAACGTCAATTAAGGCCGCCAAGGCAATTCGTCGAAAGTATCAGCTTAAAAACCTAACACTACAAGTTGGCGATTTTAATCATGTTCAGAATACGGATGCCTTTGATCATGTAATTGCATCGGGTGTTATTCACCACGTAGAGAATGATCACTTGGCTGTATATAACATATGGCGACTGTTGAAAGAAGGTGGTAAGTTTGCAGGAATGGTATATTCAGACCGCAGACCAAACTTTATTCGTGAGAAGTCACAGTTCTTTCGCGAAGAAGGATTCAATGCTAAACAAGTAATTGAATACTTCGAAAAGAATAAACATGAACCCGCATACATTTGGTATGATGTTCATGTAAAAGATAAAGAGGAAATCGCTGACACTTGGTTACACCCAAGGTTCCGTGAATACTCAAAAGAAGATATGTATAATCTTCTATCCCTATATTTTGAAGGTGATGTGAAAGTACATATCAATCCTGATAACCCATATAAATTAAATTTTGAGGCATATAAATGAGATACGAAAAGGCAGAAAGAAGAGCAAAGATTCTAACGCAGATGTCGATTAATCCCGACATGAGATACGAGCCACGTGTATACAAAGGCGACTATAATGATTGTTATGTGATCCAACTTTATAATGATCGCCCAGCAGGGATTGCGGCATACTAATGGCGTATCATTTCTTTCGGGGAGGCCCATTCACAAATTGGGCGAGTGGAAACTTTAAAGTCGACGGACAAGGTAAAACCTTTCGAACAAATGTGTACGTTCGATATGATAGGAATGTTGATGAATGACTCAATTAGATAAACAAATAAACGATCTATTAAATCGAGCAGAACACTGGAAAGAACAGAAGTTAGGCTGGCTTGAGAGGGATCGATATCTTGCAGCAGCAGATACTATTTTTGTTCTTCAAGAAGCAATTAACATGGCACTAGCATGTACTCCTGTAATTAAAGAAAACTACGGTCACCCTGTGATTGTTTATGACTGTGGCGATCCGTGGGAAATTCTTCGGCAAGCATTGGAAGTAGCATATGAACAAGACTAAATGGATTGGCCCCGAAGGGGTTGAGAATGAGATGCAAGAACTGTTCGCAATTCATATTGATGAAGAAGGCAGTTACTTTGCTGTCCGCGAAGAAAGTCCGATGTTCTGTTTGCGTGGTACATCGATTCAGGAATGTACAGAAATGGCAGAAAAAGCATTTGAGGCCATTAAACTACTAAAGGAAAGAAAATGATCTGGACTATTGTAATTCCAGTTGAATTCCCTGACTATGATTCCGCGAAGAAATACGTGGATAATGCCTTTTTCGGATACGGGGCATCCACTAACTCTGTAGTCCATCTTATATAAGTAGTGACTTTTGGCTCGACGTCACCGGTCGTCGGAGTAAAACCGGTTTTATTATGAATTGAGGAGAGTAACGATGGAAAAGATGTTGGCGCAGGCTATCGAAGCCATCAAAGCGTCAAGTAAAGAGTCATCAGTCTACGTTGGCTGTGACAGTAAGAGACTAAAGAAAAAGGGCAAGTGGGTTGCACGTTATGCGACCGTTGTAATTGTCCACAAAGATAGCAGACACGGTTGTAACCTATTCTTCCACGAAGAATGGCACCCTGACTTCAGCGGACGTAAGGCGGAAAACGTCAAGCAGCGTCTATTGAAGGAGTGTGAACTTGCCGTACAGGCTGCTGTTGCAGTTTCTGAACACCTTGACGGTCGTTATATGGAGGTTCATATCGACGTAAATCCTAATCCAGTTTATAAATCAAATGTTGCAGTTAAAGAAGCATTAGGATGGTGTACTGGAATGGGATTCAATACAAAAATCAAACCTCAAGCTTGGGCAGCTATGCATGCAGCTGATCATATTGCAAACGGAAAAAGAGATCATATTAAATCTGATACTTTTTCATAACTCTACCGTACCTCCAGCCATTTTCTAATAAGCATCTCGGGGCGCTTGTGAAGGAAAAGGAACTAAATAATTAAATGCTTCATTAGTTCTAGTGGTAAAACAGTCCCTTGGTACGGGACAGTCTCGAGTTCGATTCTCGGATGGAGCACCAGAGGTAATAATGTTTAGGAAAAATGAGTACTTTGGTAAAGTACAGCAAACTAAACTTTGGAAGACTCACCAAGAACAACGTAAGGTTCATGGTAAAGTTACACCAACTCTTGTTTATATCATGTGTGGTGCGCATCAGGTAATGACATTGTTTCCTGATTGCGATCCAAGCAGTGCGTGGTATTATACAGTTTCATGGTTGGAAGAGTTTCTTCAACTTGACGATTGTGAAGTTGATGACTTAACCGAAAAGATAGTATTAGAAATTATTACTGAGAGCGCGATCGGATAATTTAATGCCCTGTCGTCTAACGGCAAGACTAGGGACTTTGAATCCCTCAATCAAGGTTCGAATCCTTGCAGGGCATCCAAAAAGATATAAATAGTGGGCGGGTTAGAAGAATTACTCGTCGCTATCATTAAAAAGGTGTGGGCTGCTGTATACTTGCCCTAATTATATTATTGATCATACTATTGGTCTTGTTGATACTAATGATAGCAGGCGTAATATAAGGAGAGAGTATATGTTAGAGACAGTATTTTGGGTAGCAGTTGGTTCATTCGTTGGATGGAATCTTCCACAGCCAGAAATTGCTAAGAGAATTCAACAGAAAGTTGTTGACTTTTTCAAGGGCATTGTCTAATATAAAGAAATAAGTTAATGGAGGGTCAAGCAGACGGTTGGCGACTGCAGCGGTCTTGAAAACCGCCGAGCCTGTCAAAGGGCCTTAAGGGTTCGATCCCCTTACCCTCCGCCAGATTGGAGTAGAGCGATGAATTATATGGAGAATGATCACTTCTTAGGTTAGGATACCTAAGGAGATGAAAATTGGAATACATTTATCCGCTTACCGCTATTCATATGAATGGCGAGACTAAGCTTCTACGTAACAAAGAAGATGCCGTGAACTTCTACTACAAACACGGTCGCTGGCACACCTATCACGGCGAAGTACATCCTCTTTACGAGTATTATTATCGTAAAGTCTGGATTAGCCATTGGATTGTTCGTGATGATTGGGGCCGTCCTGTTGACTACAACGATATCAAGCCTGTATATAATTACAGTAGTTATTGGAAGCGTCGTCAGAAAGAAGTACGCCGTTGCAAGGAACTTGGACTTCCCATTCCTGGCACCGGACGTCGTTGGAAACGGCGCACTCACCACGCGCCTGCTAAAAAGAACGGCGGAACTCTTCAGCGAGCTCGTGCAGCTTCTAAGTACAAACAGGAGATTAAAGAATACGATTTGCCTAAGAAAGTTCGTGGTACTAATTACTACGACCCTTGGGATTGGTATTAATGGAGAGTGATGCAGTCAGGTGACTGTCCTGGTTTGCTAAACCAAGGGTGTGCCGAAAGGCCATGGATTTCGATTATCCCGCTCTCCGCCATAAAGGATATAATATGAAAGTCAGTGAACTAAAAGAAATTCTACTAACCCTTCCAGACGACATGGAAGTCATTCTACAAAAAGATGCAGAAGGTAACGGATACTCGCCGCTATGTGGTGGTGATCCCAATGCAGTCTATATTCCCGAAACTGCATATTCTGGTGACGTGTATAGCACAGATTGGGACGCAGACGATGCGTGTATGACTCATAAACAGTGGAATGAGACATTGGCAAAGCCAAGGGCACTTATTTTATATCCAATTAATTGAGGACATCATGGAACGAGAAGATCATTTTTACGGATTGTCGGAGGACAACGATTTGGAAAATCCTGTTTTCGAGCCACATGATGATTACGGCGATCTAATGACCGTATCCGATTTCAAAGAATGCGTCGAGTGCGGCGGATTTATCGACTATGATGGTCACGGTGTTCTTGCAACTTTAGAAGAGCAATCCGACATTCTTGTTTGGCCATCTACTAGCAAAGAACTTAATTACGAATTTCCAGAGTGGGCCACCCACGTAAGGTGGTATAATAGATAATGTAGGAGAGAGCAATGACCCCGTCACGCCTAAAGGTGCTACTAAAGACTGGGATCTTTCGCTCTCTTTTCTACAAGCCAGCTGATATTCAGCTTGTCGTAGGCCGAGTATGGGTTGACAGGCGCGGCGAAAATACATATATTGTTATAAAGGATAACGGTAAGCCTTTTGATATCACTAAATACTTAAGCGAAATGATGAAGAACGGTGGTATTCAAAAGGGAAACAAGAAATGAAAAAGCTATTAACAGGCTTTGTTATGGGATTAGCGTTATTCTTAGGTGCTTGCGGTGAAGGTAATGGTAATCGTGGTGCAGACGGTTATCAGTTTATTGAAGAACAGTATGTTCAGGAGCAGTTTACAACTGAAGTAAGAGTATACGATTCAAGAAACGATCTTCATAGAGCATTTAGAGCAATTGCTAGCGAACAAGGAATTTCAAGTGATGAAATTGCAGGACGTATTGAAGACATTCAGGCCTTCTCTGAATTGTCACCTAATGGAACATATTGTCGTGTACACATCTTCCATCCCGAAGTGGAATATATTCCTGAATTTTATGGACATGAATTCGCTCATTGCGTCTTTGGACAATGGCATAAGGACAACGCAACACAGTAAGGATAAACCGTGAAAGGTTTCATTTTTGGTATTTTATTTGCATCTCTAGTATTTTTCGGTGAAAGAGTACATGATGCAATTGTACTTGGACCCGAAGTAGATCGGGAGATAGTAGTTCCAAACTACGGAACTGATCAGTATGAATTTCCGTCGAGAATTAATGTCGTACAAGATCAAATGACTCTATTTGTAGAGATCTATCCTTCATTTGAATCCTTACAAGAAGCACACGATGAGGTTCGTGTTAGAAATAATTTAAGTATAGTTGATAACGATAGACTTATAGCATTTACGGAAACATGGTCCGACAATTCGAATTGTGTGATTCATATGGTAGATCCTAGAGTTCGCTACTTGCCTGAATTTTACGGACACGAACTTCTTCATTGTGTATATGATCAATGGCATGAGGTAGAATATTAATGTGGTTATTTTTAGACGACGAACGTAAGCCAGGTGACGTTACGTGGATTGCAGATTCGCGTTATAATCAGTTCAGTTGGGACATCGTTCGTTCATATGATGCCTTCGTCGCTTATATCGAAGAGCGAGGCGTTCCCGAGTTTATTTCTTTTGACCACGACTTAGCAGACGAGCACTATCGAGCTCTTATGTCTGGTCAAGATCATGAGGAGCACAAGCTTCCCGAAAAGACAGGTTACACTTGTGCAAAGTGGCTTGTTGAATATTGTATTGACAAAGGTCAAAAATTTCCAGAGTTTCATGTTCACTCAATGAACCCAATTGGTGGTGATAACATCAAGGGCGTAGTTGCTAGTGCACGTAAAGCGGCTGGTATCTAATGGGCGCTTTTAAGATTCTATCAGGAGGTTCTTCTTCATATGGAGTACCAACTTACGAGATTGATCTTAGACAACCTAACCCGGATAACTTTGAGGTTCTCCGCGAAAAACAATATGGTTCAGTTTGGTTTTCAATAATTCGATATCCTAACTGTACAAATTATGAAGGTAAGAAGGTTCTCATTACAAAGATCAGACCTTCATATATGAAAACTTTAGACCCTCATTTTAATGAGGATGGTAATATTATCGCAAGGTTTCGTCCTACTGAAGAAGGTATTAGAGACGGTATAGACTTTGCAAAAATGAAAGGTGAATAATAATGGCAGAAGCAACTGATGATCGTCTACGCTTGCTTATTGAACGCGTAGAACGTCTAGAAGAAGAGAAGAAGGGTATTGGAGACGATATTCGCGACGTTTATGCAGAAGCTAAGGCAGTTGGCTATGACACTAAGATCATGCGCCAGGTTGTTAAGCTTCGTAAAATGCGACCAGATGATCGCGCCGAACAGGATGCGATCCTTGAAACTTACAGAGCAGCACTAGGACTTCTATAATGAACGCAGTAAAGGTAATTAATTTAATTGGAACGGCGTTGCTTATGGCGTTTCTTATAGCATTTGTTCTCTCGTCACTTTGGAACTGGTTTTTAGTTCCAGGCTTGGGCGCACCTGTTATGTCAATTGGAACTGCATATGGACTGTTTCTATTTTCGTCAGCTCTAATTAATGTTCCAGTTGTACTTGCCAATGTGAAGACTATCCTAAATCAGGCACAGGAATCTGATACACCTGAATGGGTATTCACAGCTATTCATGGATTTGCACTTTTTATAATCCTTGTTATTGGTGCAATTGTTTCGGCAATTTTTGTATAAATAACGATAGTGGCCCCGTAGCTCAGCAGGATAGAGCAAGACGGACAATGTAAAAGCCTTCATTTATATAATAACTACGGACGCCCCAGTAGCTCAGTGGAGAGAGCACGGGTCTTCTAAACCTGAGGTCGCTGGTTCGAATCCAGCCTGGGGTACCAGTAGGAGTTTATATATGAATCGAATTTGTAAGCATTGTAAGACTGACTGTAGTAATTTATCAAATGGTCAGTTGATATCTGCAGATTATCGTCGTGAAAAACAAGGGAAGAAAAAATATAGGAGAAAGTAATTGCCGACCTCAACTTTCAGCACAGAAGGCCCCAAGTGTCCTTATTGTGGTGATCAAATAACTGCCGATGATGGTATGTTTTATGATGAGATGAATTACACGGAAGAAGAATGTTATTCATGTGGTAAGACTTTTGAAGTTTCTGTAACGATTGAAACTACATTGGAAACTAATCCTATCGACTAAGAAAGGAAGAATTATGTTAGGACTATTGAAGTTCATTGTTTTTAATATTACATCAGCACTTGTTTATGTGATGATGTTTGGCGTAGGAATCGGGGCGATCTTTAGTCCAGGTCTTGCGGTGCTAGCAGGTCTAGCAATCCTCGTTGGATATTATTATGTTCTACGCTGGGTTGTTCCAATCCAACTTTGGTGGAAGCCAGAAGAAGAATATTTTAATTATGAGGTTGACCAAGACCAGTAATTTTAATATAAGAGTTCCATGAGGAACATTGAAGAGCATCTCGAAACAGAAGAGTTTAACCAGGCCTTTTGGGAATGGTGGGATAACGAACTAGATCGCAGAACGCGACAAAAGTTCGCTAACTATCCCGACGATATGTCCGAGATGTTTTTCTTTAATCAAGTCTACCGTCATACAATAGAATAAAAAGGTGCCGATGCAGAGGCTTAATGAGCATATGAGCTCGCCTTTTTTTATAAATAATGATATGCTTAGACTCAAAGATTTTATTACCGAAAAGAAAGAACTTCCATACGATAAGAACCCAAAGATTGGGTGGTGGAAAGATAAAGCAAAGGAACACGGTCACCATGTTGTATATCATGGGACTCATAAAAAGAACCTACCGAATATCTTGAAGCATGGGATCAATCATAAAGATCCTGATACTGGAATGATTTCTGTTACACACGATCCGCATACTGCGCATGGTTATGCAGCGATGTCTGGTTCGGGTGGTGAGAAGAACTTTAGAAAAGTCGGTAAGAAAGCAGTTCACACTCCACACGAAGATCGTGTAGTTCTTAAGATTCACTTACCTAAGGATCATCCAATCGATGGTCATTTACGTGGTAATGTTGGTGATAAACATGATAATTTAAAATCAAAAGAGAAGTACGAAAAGCATAAAAAGGCTGACGGACAAGATCATGAATATTATCAAACAACTGAATTAAGAACAAGTAAAGACATTCACCCAAAGCATATCGTAGGTTATATGCATCGCGTGAAAAAGTCTTGACCTTTCAGATTATTTAATATATAAAAAAAGACTATGGCAGGGGCTCATGGTGAGCAGCCGGGTTTCATAAGCTTGGCTTGGCGGGATCGTTACCCGCTCCTGCCACCAATATGGACGTGTGAGTGAGTTGGTCGATACTACCAGACTTTTAATCTGGCTGCGAAAGCACATCGGGGGTTCGAATCCCTCCACGTCCTCCATATTATATGAGGTTAGAATGTTATTTGGTATAGCTTTACTTATTACGCTTTCTATTGCGTATATTATTAAAGTTATTTCTACGGGCGATTGGGGTCTTGCTGCCCTTCCCAAGAAAAAGTCGATGGAACAAAAACCAATGACAGAATGGGAAAAAGAACATCTTCGTTCTTGTTGATCCAGATAAAGGTATCCCCGAAGCAGGAATTAGTTTCTGTAACGGCGAACACCTTGATAAATTTATGCAAAAGGAAATGTTAGTTCATGGATAGTGTTAAAGACGCAATGAATCTAATCTGTAGTGAGTGCTATGGCGCTTCAGCGGGAGCAGGTTGGTGGAAAGATTTTGAAACAATTCCCGAAGAGTATAAGAAGTTTTATCTAACTACTAAGCTTTGTTTGATTCATAGCGAAGTGAGTGAAGCAATGGAAGGTCTTCGTAAGGGTCTTCCCGATGATCATCTTCCTGATTTGCCAATGTTTGATGTTGAACTTGCAGATGCTGTGATTCGTATTGCAGACTTGGCAGGCGCACTTGATATCAATCTAGGCGAAGCACTCGAAAGAAAGATGCAGTACAATTCAGAACGCGCTGATCACAAGCTTGAGAATCGTGCTAAAGAAGGCGGAAAGGCTTTCTGATGGGTTGGGCTGATTGTGGCGATGACTCAAAAGGTAGACCTATTGGGTACGGCTTCACGGCTACTTGTGATTACCCAGGCTGTGATAATGAAATCGATAGAGGACTGTCATATGCTTGTGGTGGAATGCACGGCGATGGAAACTACTCAGGCGGCGACGAAAGTGTTGAATGGCAAGACATCTCATGTGAAGGATATTTTTGCGAATCGCATATGGCTCTTGGAATTCTAGAACATGAAGATGGAAAATATCTATGTCCTCCGCAACTTTGTGTTTCTTGTAACGAACAACTTGAAAAAGACTATCGGGAAGATCCCGACTGGCGCGATCAGTGGCCAACAGATGCGTTGCCACTATAGAATGGAGCAATGATGAGAGATCAAACAGAAGCGGATATTATCCGATGGTTAGAGAATAATAGCATCTATGATAGTGCCTGTTCTTATCTTAGCGATGAGATTGGTTATATCACAGACGAAACAGGTGACGAAATAGACTGGCTCGAAGTCACCCGAACAATAGCAAAAGCAATCAGAAAAGGTGATTACTAATGAAGTATCGTAGTGTTCTTGAAAACGGCAACTGGCAGCGTATTGATGACGACGCTAAGAGCCGTCAGAAGTGTTTTGTTCGAAATGGTTCGGCATACGCTTGGGCAAGATGGAACAAAAATCGTTGGGTATACTATCCTCGCGGATCTAATGAAAATCTAGATTTTCGCCCAACTGAATACAGGGTATAATAAATAAAGAGTGTGCCCGAGTGGCGGAATTGGTATACGCAGCGGTCTTAAACACCGTGGCCGTTAACTCGGTCTGTGGGTTCGAATCCCACCTCGGGCACCAGATAAAGGATGATGGATGATGAGAATTATTAATAGTAAAGAGAAAACAGATAAGAAAGCCGCAGTAGAAGATAGAATTCTTCGTAGCAAAATGGCATTCGTAAAGCACCAATCTTTCTTTCAGCGATCAAAGCATATTCAAGCTATTGCAGACGTAAAAGAAATGATTGAAAAGACATTTGGTAAAGTTCGTATATATACCGAATATGACGAATGGGATAATCGAATTCCATATACCATGATTAAAGCAACAAATGTAGATCTTCCTACAGGATTTAATGCAAGCGATTATGAAGATGAATTGAACGCATTTGACGTTGAAGTAGATTATGCAAAAGGAACTAATTCATATATTCATAGGGTGTTTACATAATGTCGTATATTAGTGTATGTAAAAACGTGATCGCATCGAATAATAAACGAGGTTGGGTAGATCCCAACCCTGCAATTCGTGTTAGCAAAACTAAGGCGGGTAAAGTTACTCACCGAGCACACGCCCTAGCAATCAAAGACAAACAAGGCAACGTTGTGGCTACTATTGTTAGTACACAAGACGGCGAGCCGGTTGTTAAGTGTGGTGCTAAGGTTACCATCATAACCGAATATGAACCAGAAATAGTGGAGTAAATTATGCCTACAGGATATACATCGGCAGTCGCAGAAAGAGACGTAAGCTTTAACGAATATGCTCTTCGATGTGCAAGAGCCTTTGCGCCCCTTGTACATATGAAAGACGAAAGCCTCGATGCGCCAATTCATTATCGAACAGATGATGAGTATTACAAGTCAAGAATTGAACAGGAAGAAGAGAATCTTAAGAAGCTTCGTAATATGGGCGCAAATGAAGTCGAAGCATACGGTAAACGGGTTAAGCAAGAAATTATCGACGACGCCCAAGAGAAGCTTAATGAACTTATTACTAAAAGAAATCGCTATCAAAAGCTTCTATCAGAAGTTGAATCATGGAATCCAAACGAATTCGATTATCTAAAGAATTTTATGCGCGAACAACTTAAGATTACGCTTGATAGTGATTGTTCGCCAGCAATGCAGCAGTATTACACAGACGAAATGACTTCCGCTGAAAAGAAGAAGCCGAAGGATATAGTCAATGATGCTATTGCATTAGCAGAACGTAATTTAGAATATTACAAGACTCAGTATGCTCCTGATTCAGGAAAGATCAAAGAGTCAAACGACTGGATTAATAGACTACATGATTATTTAGGGGTTGACAGACCTTCTAAATAATAATAAATATAGTTAACACGCACCCGTAGCTCAGGGGTAGAGCGCCTCGTTGACTCCGAGGAGGTCATTGGTTCAAATCCAATCGGGTGTACCAGACTATGGGAACTGTTATGTCAAAGCGGAAAAAGAAGAAGGGAAAATCCTTCGACACTGAAAAGATTCGCGAACTCGAATCAATGGAGCACACCGAAGCACAAGAAGCTGCTTTGAATATGCTCGAAGAATCAACTATGCGAGATATCTCTCGCCTATCAGCTAGTATTGAAAAAGCAACGACGTCATCTAAAGTATCAGAGATTATGTGGTACTCATAT
>PAVT01000077.1 GCA_002713165.1 Verrucomicrobiota bacterium | reverse complement strand
GCATGAGTGATGTATGGTTAAAGGATTTGGAGCCGCTTGGAACGGACGCGATAAAGGAATTTATTGATATCGCCCCCTGGATTGTCATTGTGCTGAAAAGACCCTACGAGATGAAAGAAGATGGAACCAAACATCAAAATTATTACGTGAATGAATCAGTTGGCATAGCTTCTGGAATGCTTATTGCAGCCATACATCATGCTGGTTTGGCATGTCTTACTCACACCCCAAGTCCAATGAATTTTTTAAGCAAGATTTTGAAGCGACCATCAAACGAAAAGCCTTTTCTACTTATCCCAGTTGGTTACCCTGCAGAAAATTCCACTGTGCCAATTCTTAAAAGAAAATCCTTAAATGAAATAAGTAGTAGTTATTAACCAACAAAAATAAATTTTGATATTGCAGGAATAAGAATTTTCTTTGCACTCTAAACCTAAAAAATAAAATAAGATGGCAGATACATCATCAAGAGTTAAAGCAATTATTGTAGACAAGTTAGGCGTTGAAGAAGGCGAGGTAACTCCAGAGGCAAGCTTTACAAATGATTTGGGTGCCGATTCTTTGGACACCGTTGAATTGATTATGGAATTCGAAAAAGAATTCAACATTGCTATTCCTGACGATCAGGCTGAGAAAATCGGCACAGTTGGAGATGCAATATCTTACATCGAAGAAAACACAAAATAAGATTATCCATAGAGATGGAGCTAAAACGAGTAGTTGTAACTGGTATAGGCGCAATAACTCCTTTAGGCAATTGTGTTGAGGATTATTGGAATGGTTTGGTCAATGGGGAAAGCGGTGCAGCTGCCATTACCCAATTTGACGCTTCTAAGTTCAAAACGCAATTTGCTTGTGAGGTTAAGGGGTATGATGCCCAAACTTATTTCGACAGAAAAGAAGTAAGGAAACTAGATTTATTTGCACAATATGCCATGATTGCCACTGATGAGGCAATGAAGGACTCCGAAATAAATTTAGAAAAAGTTAATCTGGATCGTTTTGGAGTTATCCATGGTGCAGGAATCGGTGGGTTAAAAACTTTCCAAGATGAATGTCTTGCTTTTGGAGCTGGTGATGGTACACCTCGTTTTAATCCTTTCTTTATACCAAAAATGATTGCAGATATTGCTCCTGGTCATATCTCTATTAAATATGGATTAAGGGGGCCTAATTTTACGACTGTTTCTGCATGTGCTTCAAGCACCAATGCAATCATCGATGCGGTTACCTATATACGTTTAGGACGTATGGATTTGTGTGTTGCAGGAGGATCAGAAGCAGCAGTAACAGAGGCAGGTATTGGCGGATTTAATGCAATGCATGCATTGTCAAAGCGCAATGATGACCCAAGCACAGCCTCAAGGCCATTTGACAAAGACAGGGATGGATTTGTCTTGGGTGATGGAGGTGGATCTTTGATTTTAGAAGAGTATGAACATGCAAAGGCAAGAGGTGCTAAAATATATGCAGAGGTAGTGGGTTGTGGACTCTCGGCTGATGCCCATCATATGACAGCACCTCATCCAGAAGGACTCGGTGCAAAAAATGTAATGTATAGTGCCTTAGATGATGCAAATATGGAATCAAATGAAATTGACTACATCAATGTGCATGGCACCTCTACGCCTCTTGGTGATATTGCCGAATCTAAAGCCATTAAGGAGGTTTTCAAAGAGCACGCCTATTCGTTGAACATTAGCTCAACCAAATCTATGACTGGCCATTTACTTGGTGCTGCAGGCATTATTGAGGCCATAGCAAGTATCATGGCCATAAAACATGACATTGTACCTCCTACTATAAATCACTTTACGGACGACGATGAATTTGACAGTAAGTTGAATTTCACCTTTAACACTGCGCAGCAAAGAACTGTAAATACTGCCTTGAGCAATACTTTTGGTTTTGGGGGACATAACGCCTCTCTAATCTTTAAAAAAGTAGACTAATTGAGTCTTTTTCAAGGGATTCGATATTTTTTGCTTGCTGACAATAACAAGAATAAAACCTTACAACTAATTTTGGGATTTTATCCCAAAAACCAGCTCCTTTACGAGCAAGCTTTCCGACACAAATCTGTAGCGAATGAACAAGTTGATGAAAGCATAGAAAGCAACGAGAGACTTGAATTTTTAGGAGATGCCATCCTTGGGGCAATCATAGCTGAATATGTCTTCATAAAGTTTCCATACAAGGACGAAGGTTTCCTGACTAAACTTCGCTCAAAAATGGTTAGCAGATCCTTTCTTAATCAACTTGCTGTGGATATAGGCCTTGATACCTTTATAGAGACATCGCCAAATGTTAATCGGTCAAACTCCATTAATGGGGATGCTTTTGAGGCATTGATAGGTGCAATATACCTTGACAAAGGTTATGATGCCTCAAAGAAATTTGTCGTTGAAAAAATCATCAAAGATTTCATCGACATCAAAAAACTCATTAAAGAAGAAAGCAATTACAAGAGTAAGCTTATAGAATGGGCACAAAGTGAAAAGTTGGAGCATCAATTTGATACAACATTGATCGATCAAACTAAAATCAAATACTTCAAATGCGAATTGAAACTAAATAACACCCTTATCACAATAGGCGAAGGATCTTCCAAGAAAAAGGCAGAACAGGCGGCTGCTAAAAAGTTCTTTGCACAAAAATCACACGATTAATTGTTTAACAGAAAATGTAGAATTTGCTAACAAGCAATAGTTACATTTGATCAAATTATTCAAACGTTGATCAAGTTAAGCTTAGATATTGAAGAAGACTACGATTTCGACTTATTTGGCATTTGTTGTCACCTAAAAGATTATCGACTATGCTGGGAACTCAATCAATCATGTAAGTTTGGCTTAAAAAAAGTAGAGGACCTGGAATTGAGCGTGAAGAACGAAGTTCAAGCATATTCCTTTTATGAATACAATGATCATGAAAATTTACTCTATTATTTTCTAATAAACAATCGAAGTGATTATGGTTATTTGATACCTGAAGAAAAAAACTGTGATTATCTATTGATTGTTAAAGGCAATTTAAACCGAAAGGAGAATGAAGTGTTGATTTCAAAAATCAACCAAGTAAAACAAATTCTAGCTGTCTATCCTATACAAGTAGGAGAACTTAAATCAAAAAAGAATCTAATTTTTTAAGATGGAACACCAAAAAAGAACGAAGATTATAGCAACGGTGGGACCATCCACTTCCACAAAAAAAACGCTTGAGAAAATTATTCGATCAGGGGTGAATGTAATTCGAATAAATTTCTCGCATGGTAAACATGAACAACACGCTTCTATCATTGACAAGGTCCGACAAATCAATAAACAAAAAAATATACATACCGCTATTCTTGCAGATTTACAAGGTCCTAAAATTAGAATTGGTGAAATTGAAAATGGATCTGTTCAAGTCAAAGAAGGGGATACTATTGTGCTAAGAGATCAACCTCTAGTTGGAAATAAAAAAGAAGCTTACATCAGTTACCAGTCTTTTGCAAGCGATGTGAAAGTAGGGGAATTGATTCTTATCGACGATGGCAAGCTTATGCTAAAAATTATTAAAGTGGATGAAAATGGGGTTGAGGCAAAATTTATGAACGATGGAATCTTATCCTCAAACAAAGGAGTTAATCTCCCAGATACCAAAATATCGTTGCCTAGCCTTACAGAAAAAGACCGAAAAGACCTTGACTTTGCCATTGAAAACGATGTGGAGTGGATAGGACTATCATTTGTACGCCGAGCTTCTGACATCATCGAATTAAAAGAAGTCATTGACAAAGCAAAAAAACACAGCAGGGTTATCGCAAAAATTGAAAAACCTGAAGCCTTAAAAGAAATTGATGAAATCATTGAGGAAACTGATGCAATTATGGTAGCACGAGGAGACCTTGGTGTTGAAATTCCAATGGAAAGAGTTCCTCTACTTCAGAAGGAACTGGTCAATAAATGCTTGAAGGCTGCAAAACCTGTAATTATTGCCACCCAAATGATGGAAAGCATGATTACTAGTATTAGCCCCACTCGAGCAGAAGTAAATGATGTAGCGAACGCAGTGTTAGATGGGGCTGATGCCCTCATGCTAAGTGCTGAAACATCTGTTGGCAAATACCCTGTGAAAGTCATAAAGGCAATGACGAAGATTATTGATCAAATCGAAAAATCTGAGTTAATTTACCATCATGCGTTTCCTCCAGAATTGAATGAAGACCGATTTATCTCTGACTCTATTTGTTACAATGCTTGCCGATTGTCGCAAAGAGTTGATTCAAAAGCAATAGTTACCATGACACATTCTGGTTATACCGCAGCAAAAATTTCAAGTTTCAGGCCAAAGGCAGGGATATATGCCTTCACAGGAAATCATTCTTTGCTGAATACTTTAAGCCTGGTTTGGGGCGTCAAAGGGTTTTATTACGATAAATATGTAAGCACAGATCATACAATTTCTGACATTAAATTCATTTTGAAAAAGAAAAATCTAGTTAAAGAAAAAGACTTGATTATCAATATAGCGAGCATGCCTATCAATGAAAAGGGTCAATCAAATATGGTTAAATTGAGTTATGTTGAATAACTCAAATTCAACCAGTAATACTATCCTTTCATGAACAGCCGATTACTAAAATACATTTGCGAAACACCCGGTGCTCCGGGTTTTGAAGACCCAATCCGTCAACTAATTCTCAAAGAAATTCGCCCTTACGTAGATTGTATTGAGGTAAACAATATGGGCAATGTCTATGCAATAAAAAATGGCAAACGAAAGGACAGAGTGATGGTTGCGGCGCATATGGATGAAATTGGATTTATTGTTACTCATATAGACGATAAAGGATTTGTCAGGTTTCACACGCTTGGTGGGTTTGATCCAAAAACATTGACGGCTCAGCGAATCATCGTGCATGGTAAAAAAGATTTAATTGGCGTAATGGGATCAAAACCTATTCATGTAATGAGCGCCGAAGAAAAAACAAAAAATCCTAAAAGCACGGACTATTTTATCGATTTGGGACTCCCTAAAAAAGAGGTAGAAAAAGTCATTTCAATTGGTGACCCAATAACTCGGTCAGGGGAACTTATTGAGATGGGGGATTGCTTCAATGGTAAATCTATCGACAATCGAGTATCAGTATACATTCTAATTGAAACCCTTAAAAGGCTTTCTGATGTGGAATTACCGTACGATGTTTATGCTGTATTTACTGTCCAAGAAGAGGTTGGAATTCGCGGTGCAAACGTTTCCTCTGCAGACATACAACCGCATTTTGGTATTGGCCTAGATACAACTGTCGCTTACGATCTTCCTGGTGCACAAGCACATGAGCAAATCACTCAATTGGGAAAAGGTGCCGGAATAAAAATCATGGACGCTTCAACCATATGCGACTACAGGATGGTTGAGTTCATGAAGTCTACCGCTGAAAAGTATAAGATTCCTTGGCAGGCAGAAATCTTGCCTGCTGGAGGCACCGACACTGCAGGCATTCAACGCATGAACGATGGGGGTGCAATATCTGGGGCAATTTCTATCCCAACAAGGCATTTGCACCAAGTCATCGAAATGGCGCATAAAAAAGACATTGAAGCCTCTATTGAGTTACTCTGCGCTTGTTTGAAAGAATTGGATAACTACAATTGGGATTTTTAAAATTCTGCCCGAAACTGATCCAAGAAATTTATGTCATTCTCTGAATAAAGGCGCAAATCGTTGACATTGTATTTTAACTGTGCAATGCGTTCTATGCCCATTCCAAAGGCAAATCCTGAGTATGTTTTTGAATCAATGCCACAGTTTTCAAGAACGTTGGGATCTACCATTCCACACCCCATAATCTCTAAGTAACCCGTGTATTTGCAAACATTGCACCCATCTCCAGAACAGATACTGCAAGAAACGTCCATCTCTGCACTAGGTTCTGTAAATGGAAAATAAGAGGGTCGGAGTCGAATTTTTGTGTGTTCTCCAAAGACTGTTTTGGCAAAAAATAGTAAGGTCTGTTTCATGTCGGCAAACGAGACTCCTTTGTCAATGTATAAGCCCTCAATCTGATGAAAGAAACAATGTGCTCTTGCAGAAATTGCCTCATTTCGGTAAACCCTGCCTGGAGATATGGTGCGAATTGGTGGGTCGTTGTTTTCCATCACCCTAACTTGAACTGAGCTTGTATGTGTACGCAAAGCAATGTCAGGGTTTTTCCCAACAAAGAAAGTATCCTGCATGTCTCTTGCTGGATGCTCAGGCGGAAAGTTAAGTGCAGTAAAATTGTGCCAGTCATCCTCAATATCAGGCCCTTCAGACACTTGATAACCTAAACGACTAAATACCTCAATAATTTCATTTCTAATGATGGAAATTGGATGTCGACTTCCCAATCTGTCTTGATTCACAGGTCTCGTTAAATCAATGTGCTCATTTTCTTGATGCGATTGTTTTTGGGCAGCCTCCTTAAGTGCATTCACTTTACTGAGCGCTTCCTTTTTCAATTGATTGAGGATAGCACCAAATTCTTTTTTTTCTGAGACATCTACATCTTTAAAGGCAACAAACAGTTTTTTTAGTTCACCCTTATTCCCTAGAATTTTAAGACGGAATTGTTCAATCTCTTTCAAATCGTGAGACTGAAATTTTTCAGTCTCCTCTAAAAGTGCCTTTGCCAGTTTTAGCATTAGTCGAGCAACTTCATTGAAACGATCATAATGTCCTCGACTGGGCGATCACCTCTTGCAGTCTTCACCATTGAAATGGCGTCAACGACCTCTAATCCCTTCACAATTTCACCGAAAACCGTGTACTGGCCGTCTAAATGAGGTGTGCCTCCCAATGTTTCATAGATTTTTTTCTGATCTGCTGTATATGGTTCACCTCTGCTTTCTTCAAAACGTGAAAGCAGTTCGGCAGAGGTTGGTTTTCCTTCTACGATGTAAAATTGAGATCCTGAACTTGCGCGTTTTGGGTTTACATTGTCTCCTTGTCTTGCGGCTGCTAGAGCTCCTTTTTTATGTATGAAATCATTGTTGATTTCTGCATCAACTCGATATCCTGGGCCCCCCATTCCTAATGGTTGACCTTTTGGTGCTCCCTTAGATTCTGGATCTCCAGCTTGAATCATAAAGTCACCTATAACTCTATGAAACAAAGTGCTGTCATAAAACCCACTTTTCGCCAATTTCACAAAATTGGCTTTGTGCTTAGGCGTTTCATCGTACAATTCTATCACCATAGTCCCTTTAGTTGTTTCAATTGAAACTCTTGTTTGCGCATACATCACGGGATTGAAACACAGTAGACTAAAAAAAAGTAAAAATTTCTTATTTCTCATTTTCTTATTTTTGAACGTTAAACGCACATGCACTAACAAAAGTATGAAAAAAAGACAGCTGCTATTCTTCATTCTACTTGCCATCATGGGTACAACTGGTTGCAAAAAGGAAAAATCTCCGCAAGTCAGGGTGGCTGTAGTTGATGACCAAAATAATGGTATAGAAAATGCCTTGGTAAAAACCTCAGTAAAAGGCGCTGGTGATGGGATTCTCAATGCACGCGTACTTCAAGAAGGCAAAACAGATAGATTTGGAAATGTCACTTTTGAGTTTGAAAGTACTGTTTTAATAGATATAGGATTGTTTGACAATCTAGGAAATTTAGTCGACTCCACCAGTGTGCTCGCAGAAGTGAAACGAAAACAAGGCAGAAGCGAAAACATTTATCGAAAGAAGCTGGTCTTTAGGTAAGCGGCATTAAATAATCTATGATTCCCTGTTTAATTAGTTGTTCTTGCTCTTTGTCGCTTAGCCGTGGCAATGACTTCACAACCTTCCAATGAGGCCAATTGTCTTTGTCTCTACCATCATATTCATAATAGCCGTAGGGTTCTAGCAAGGTGCATATTGCCACATGCATTACATCAAGTTTTTGATCTTTGTTGAGTTTTTCTAATTGAATTCCAACCTCCTGTAGCCCAATGACAAATAATATTTTTTGAATGTCCATCTCATCTTGAAATCGCTGATTCAGCTTTCGGATCAAATCGTCCCATTTTTTTTGAAAATGTATCTCCATAAATTCAAAATTAATTATAGTTTAGCCCCAAGTGAAGTATCTTGATTTTATACTTGCCATTCCCTTATTGTGGGGAGGAATCATGGGTTTTCGGAAAGGCCTTATCATAGAATTGGCGAGTATTGTAGCGCTAGTCCTGGGAATTGTTGGCTCTATTCACTTTTCATCCTTCACTGCTCAAAAATTAAATACGCACCTTGAAATATCTACAGATTGGTTAGGGTTCGTGGCCTTCTTAACTACATTTATTGCAATTGTGTTGGGCGTTTTTTTGCTTGCCAAAGTACTCGACAAGGCAATAAAAGCCATAGCACTTGGTCTGTTGAATCGAATTGCCGGAATGATTTTCGGCATACTTAAATATGCCTTGGTTGTGAGCTTTTTGCTTTATTTCTTAAACCAACTAAATGCACAATTTTTGTTCCTTGATGAGGGTTGGAATTCTTCCTCTTATTTGTATGATCCAATAATGAAGATTAGCAATCTATTCAGTTCAGCCTTGGATAAAGTAAATATTCCTGATCCGATAGAATTAATCGACAATGGCAGCAATGCCAGGTAGTTTCTTGCCTTCAAGAAATTCTAGTAAAGCCCCTCCTCCGGTAGAAATGTAACTAACATCATTTTGTAAATTAAACGTATTGATGGCAGCTGCAGAGTCTCCTCCACCAATTAATGAATACGCCCCATTTTTGGTCGCTTCTACAATTGCCTCTGCAATCGATTTCGTCCCATTTTGAAAATTTGCCATCTCAAAAACGCCCAAAGGTCCGTTCCATAAAATTGTTTTTGACTTTGCAATTACCTCTTTAAAATCTTCAATCGCTTTAGGACCAATGTCTAACCCCATCCATTGCTCAGGGATTTCCATATTGTCCTTTACATCCAATTGAGCATCATTGCCGAACGAATCTGCAATTATGGAATCAGGTGGCAAAAACAGATTAACATCTTTCTCTTTTGCTAAATCCAAAATGATTTTTGCTAGGTTTAGTTTGTCTTCTTCTACTAACGAGCTGCCAACATTCCCTCCAAGTGCCTTAAAGAAAGTAAAAGACATCCCTCCTCCTATAATGAGGTTATCCACCTTATCGAGCATTTTCTCTATAAGCAAAATCTTATCTGAAATTTTTGCGCCACCCATTATTGCGGTAAATGGACGATCGTTATTTTCAAGCACTTTTTGAATTGCTTCTAGCTCATTTTCTATCACATAGCCAAACATTTTGTCTTTTGGCCCAAAAAATGATGAGATGACTGCTGTAGAAGCATGTGCTCTATGGGCTGTTCCAAAAGCGTCGTTCACATAAACATCGGCAAGGTCGGCCAACTTTTTCGCAAATGAAGGATCTCCCGCTTTCTCTTGCGGGTAATACCTCAGATTTTCAAGCAATAAAACTTCTCCTTCTTTTAACTTATTTGCCGCTTCACTGACCTCTTCACCTATACAGTCTCCAACAAATTGTACCGTAACATTTAACTTCTTAGACAAACTCTTTACAATGTGTCTAAGTGAATACTTCTGTAAACGCTCTCCTCCTGGTCTGCCTAAATGTGAAATAAGTATTGCTTTCCCTCCATCCTTAATGATCTTCTTTACAGTAGGTAAAGCCGCATTGATTCTTGTCTGATCCGTAATTTCATATTCGCTGTTTAGAGGTACGTTTAAATCTAAACGTACAATGACCTTCTTCCCTGAAAAGCTATAGGTGTCGAATTGTTGCATAGGAGTTGAATTGGAACACAAAAATAATATTCCTCAAAGAAGGATTAGTTGTTTGAGGCGTTTTCATTTAAAGTAAATTTGACCTATGCAGTTTACTGATGTTGTTGGACAAGAGGAAACGAAAAAAAAACTGATAGAGGCTTATACCCTTAACAGGTTAAGTCATGCACAACTTTTCTCAGGGGATATTGGTTTTGGCGGATTGCCCCTTGCTTTGGCATTTATTCAATTTATCGCTTGCCTTGATAAAAAAGAAGCTGATTCTTGTGGAAAATGTTCTTCTTGTTTAAAAATGAGCAAGCTTGCACACCCTGATTTACACTTTTCGTTCCCTGTTAATTCGGCAAACGACAGCAAAAAAAAACTAAGCGACGACTTTTTAACGGAATGGAGAGAGCTGCTTTTAGAAAACCCTTACTTTGAATTAAAAGACTGGCAAAATAAGATTGAAGTAATTAAAAAACAATGCATTATCAATGTTGCTGAAAGCCAAAATATTATTTCAAAACTCAACTTAAAATCTTTTGAATCAGAATATAAATTTCTGCTTATTTGGAAAGCAGAAAAGTTGAATCTAGATGCGGCAAACAAGTTGCTTAAACTCATTGAGGAACCCACTGATAAAACCTTGATTTTCCTTATTGCTGAAAACACCGAGGATCTAATCAAAACAATTCGTTCAAGAACACAAATTGTACACTTATCCAGAATTGAGCGCGATCTAATCACACTCTATTTGCAGTCGAAATTTCAACTTGACCCGGATCTTGCTTTTCAATTGGCTAGTCGTGCAGATGGGAACATAACAAAAGCAATTGAAGGATTTAAAGACAGAGAAGAACAACTCATCTTTTCTGACTGGTTTAAAGATTGGATGAGAAACTGCTATCAAGCGAATGTTGAAAAAATGGTGCGTTGGGTAGATGAACTAAGCTCTGCTAGCCATGGACGACTGAAACAAATGCGATTTTTAGACTACTGTTTAAATGTAGTGCGTGAAGGTATGCTTATACAGTATGGAGGGCAATCTTTACAACAATTTCAAGGTGAAGAACTTCTTTTTATAAAAAAATTCGCCCCTTTTGTGCATGAGAATAATCTGATCCAAATGATGGAGCTTATCAATGAAGCTCATACCCATATAAGTAGGAATGCATACGCGAAAGTTGTATTTATGGATATGTCCATGCGTTTTGCGAACCTCTTACACTTCAAAAAACGTAAATTTGTTCCGCAGGATTAATCCTGTGTTAAGTTTAACCTTCAGGCATTTTAATGCCTTTGATATATTTCAAAATAGATGAGTTGTGCAAGTTGTGCGAACAGTAATGGCGCACCTGCTGGATGTAAGAATAATGGCTTTTGTAGCAATGATGGTTGCAATAAACTAACAACATTTAATTGGCTTTCTAACCTAAGCTTGCCTCCGAATACAGATCAATACCACAACGTTGAGGTTCGTTTTAAAAACGAACGAAAGTCCTTCTTCCGGAACGAAAGTAAACTTGATTTACTTGAGGGCGATGTAGTTGTTGTAGAAGCTAAAAATGGCTACGATGTAGGCGTAGTATGCCTCCAAGGCGAATTGGTGAGGATGCAAATGCAAAAAAAGAATTTCATGATGCAGGCAGAAGACCTCTTAAGTGTGAAGAGAAAAGCCACACAGAAAGACATCGACCTTTGGCAAAACGGACGAGCAAAAGAAGCAAAAGCGATACTAAGTTCGAGAAATATAGCCAAAAGTTTAGGCTTGCAAATGAAGATCTCAGATGTAGAATACCAAGCAGATCTGAGCAAGGCCACTTTCTATTATACAGCTGATGAACGAATTGATTTTAGAGAGCTAGTTAAAAAACTAGCAGAATCCTTCAAGGTGCGTATTGAAATGAAACAAATAGGTACGCGGCAGGAAGCAGGTAAATTAGGTGGTATTGGATCATGTGGCAGAGAACTCTGCTGTTCTACATGGCTCACTGACTTTAGATCAGTATCTACGTCTGCAGCAAGATATCAGCAACTATCACTCAATCCTAGTAAATTGGCAGGGCAATGTGGCAAACTTAAATGTTGCTTGAATTACGAACTCAACGCTTATGTCGATGAGTTAAAACTTTTTCCAGACACGAAGAAAAAATTAAAAACAGAAAAGGGAAATGCTTTCTTTCAAAAAATGGACATCTTCTCTCACAAGTTATGGTATTCATACCAAGACCAACCAAGCGAATTTATTGAAATGACAATTGATCGAGTGAAGGAAATCTTAGCTTTAAATAAAAGTGGTGAAAAAGTAAACTCTTTAATTGATGAGAACTCTTCACAATTGGTTGAAAGGACTCCAAAGTATGAGAATGTAGTGGGTCAGGATAGCTTGACACGCTTTGACAAACAAAATAAAAAACGGAAAGGAAGAAAAAACAAAGGCCGTAATTATCAGAATCGCACTTCCAATGACACCACAAAAAAATAGGCTTTATTCTCTTATTTTAGTGTGCTTTACATTGTCATCATTGGCTTGCAATGAAGGCATTGTATTAAACGATCACAAAAAGTTTGAGGAAGGAATGTGGGTAAGAAAAAACAAAATAGTCTTTGATTATGAAATAAGTGAAAACAATGCACTCTATGACATTTACCTCAATTTTAGACACACTGGAAATTATCCATTTGAAAACATTTACTTTTTCATAGAAACAGTGAGTCCAGATAATAAATTTGCGAAAGACACTGCCCAAATGATACTTGCAGACAAAAAAGGTCGTTTTCTTGGGAAAGGAATAGGAGATATCTTTGATTACGAATTTAAGTTTAAAGAAGGGATAAAATTCCCAGTTAGTGGAAAGTATAGCATTCAAGTTGAGCAAGCAATGCGTGTTGAAACTATTGAGGAGGTCACTGATTTTGGCATAAGAATAGAAAGAGCATCAATTGAATAAAGAAACAAAAAGAAGATCCTACGGTAAATTGATTTTACTTTTTTGGGTTACTGTACTTATTCCTGCAGGCATGTTTGTGCTGTTACTCTATGCTGCTGGCAATTCTTGGGCGGGTTTCGATGAACTGCCTACCTTCGAACAACTTGAAAACCCAAAAAGTAATCTTGCAACAGAAGTTTATACTTCGGATGGGAAGGTGTTGGGCAAATATTTTTACCAAAACAGGGTTGAAGTCAATTACAAGGAACTTTCTCCCAACTTAGTCAATGCACTTGTATCAACAGAAGATGAGCGCTATTATTCGCATTCAGGAATTGACTTAAGGGGACTCGCAAGGGCCGTAATTAAAGCAGGGCAAAGCGGAGGCGCAAGCACCATTACTCAACAATTGGCCAAAATGCTCTTCTCTGATACACCACAATCAACTTGGGACCGCATCAAACAAAAACTGCAAGAATGGATCATTGCAGCCCAACTTGAAAGAAGGTATACAAAAGAGGAGATCATTGCGATGTACTTCAACCGTGTTGATTTTGTGAACAATGCCGTTGGCATCAAATCTGCTGCTCAAGTGTATTTTGGAAAATCTCCTTCTGAACTTGAAATCACAGAAGCAGCAATGCTGGTAGGTATGCTTAAAAATCCTTCCTTATTCAACCCCCTAAGGTTTCCAGAAAATACCCTTGACCGACGAAACACAGTTTTGTTTCAAATGAAGAGAAATGATCAAATTGGTCAAGAAGAATATGACAGCTTAACACAGATGCCTTTAAACCTTGACTATACACGTGTTAGCCATAAACGCGGTATAGCTCCCTATTTCAGGGAGGTGTTGCGTGCAGAGCTAAAAGACATCTTTTCGGAAGTCGATGATGACGGTTTACCACTGTTGAGAAAAACAGATGGTACAGCTTATGATATTTATAAGGATGGACTCAAAATATACACCACCATTAATTACAAGTTGCAAGAATATGCTGAGTGGGCAGTAAAAGAACATCTGAGTTATCAGCTTCAAAACGATTTTTTTAGCTCCATTGCAAAACGTCGCAACCCCCCATTTACGAATGATTTAAGTATAAAAGAAGTTAATAATATCATGAGTTCTGCAGTGAAAAGAAGCGAACGCTATTTGATTATGAGTGGAAAACAATGTGGAAATTGTGGTAGACGTGGCAAATACTTGGTTAAAAAAATTATTGAAGGGCAAGAAATTGTAGAATGTAAAGCCGAAGACTGTGGACATCACACTACTGTTCACCCAGAAGACTCAATCTACGCCAAATTCAATGAACCACATTCCATGAAGGTGTTTTCTTGGAAGGGCGAAATTGACACTGTATTGACTCCCATGGACTCTATTCGATATTACAAAAGTTTCCTGCAAGCTGGTTTAATGTCTATGGATCCCCATACTGGATATATTAAGGCTTGGGTTGGAGGTATTGATTATGATTATTTCGCCTATGATCATGTTAGACAAGGAAGGAGACAAGTGGGATCTACCTTCAAGCCATTTGTTTATGCTACAGCCATTGATGAAGGATATTCCCCTTGCTACGAAATCCCTAATGTGCCATATACTTTTAAGGCAGGAGAGTATGGTTTGCTTAAAGACTGGACACCCACCAACGAAGGCGATGAATATGGATACAACGTTTCTTTAAAATATGGATTGGCCAATTCAATGAATACCGTTACAGCCTGGATTATGCATCAATTTGGCCCAGAAAGAGTTATAAAAATGGCACGCAGTATGGGTATTACGAGTGAATTAAAGGCGGTTCCTTCCCTGGCACTGGGAGTAGCCGATGCATCGGTCTATGAAATGGTTGGCGCATTCTCCACGTTTGCAAATAAAGGCGTATGGACAAAACCACAATTTTTAACAAGGATAGAAGATAAGGATGGCAACATCATCAAAGAATTTATTCCAGAAACAAACGAAGCATTAAGCGAAGAGACAGCCTATGTAATGTTGGATCTGTTGCAAGGGGTGACATCATACAATTACAACCATGATTTGCAGAAAAATCAACCAGGTACTGGCATTCGATTGCGCTTGCCAAAATCTGAAAAAAGACCCTATCAAGACATCCAAACACCTATTGCCGGTAAAACTGGTACAACACAAGAAAACTCCGACGGTTGGTTTTTAGGGGCGACGCCTGATTTAGTTACTGGAGTGTGGGTTGGAGCTGAAGATAGAAGTGTTCGCTTTACGTATACCTCTGATGGACAAGGGGCGAATACCGCTTTACCAATCTGGGGCTATTACATGAATAAAATTTATGCTGACTCAACCATCAACATTTCTACTGAGAACTTTGAAAAACCTGAAGAACCACTAAACATTGAGCTTGATTGTGAAGTTTATAGAAAAGACAATACTTTTGAGTCAAATACCGAAGCTGTTTTTGAATAACATCCTAAATGAATAAAGTAGTTAATAATGCTGAAGAGGCCATCCAAGGAATAGAAAGTGGAATGACACTTATGCTCGGAGGTTTTGGCTTGTGTGGAATTCCAGAAAAGTGCATCGCAGCGCTATCTCAAAGCCCTTCTATTAAAGACTTAACATGCATTTCAAACAATGCAGGTGTCGACGATTTTGGATTAGGTTTGTTGCTTCAGAACAAACAAATAAAAAAAATGATTTCGTCCTATGTAGGAGAGAATGATGAGTTTGAACGACAAATGCTCAGTGGAGAATTGGAGGTAGAGCTTACACCACAAGGGACGTTAGCGGAAAAATGTAGAGCTGGTGGTGCTGGAATTCCTGCGTTTTTTACACCTGCTGGTTATGGAACAGAAATATCTGATGGTAAGGAAATTCGCGAATTCAATGGTAAGAAATACATACTTGAAAATAGTTTTGTGTCAGACTTTTCAATTGTAAAAGCCTGGAAAGGAGATACCGATGGCAACCTTATATTTAAAGCCACTGCAAGAAATTTTAACCCCGTAATGGCTATGGCAGGCAAAATTACCATTGCTGAAGTTGAAGAATTGGTTGCTCCAGGAGAATTGGACCCCAATCAAATTCACACTGCTGGCATATTTGTCCACCGTATTTTTAAGGGGAATAATTATGAAAAACGCATCGAACAAAGAACCGTTTCTTCTTAATTGATGAATTATGTTAGATAAACACGGAATAGCAAAAAGAATTGCCCAGGAATTAGAAGACGGTTATTATGTAAATTTAGGAATTGGAATACCTACGCTTGTAGCCAACTACATTCCAAAGGGCATTGATGTTACCTTTCAGTCAGAAAACGGCCTTTTAGGTATGGGCCCCTTTCCAAAGGCGGAAGAGGTTGACGCAGACCTCATAAATGCTGGCAAACAGACGATTACAACAATGCCCGGTTCAGTCTTTTTCGACTCTGCTTACAGTTTTGCAATGATACGCGCAGGGAAAGTACAATTAACAGTGCTCGGTGCAATGGAGGTCGACCAAAATGGTGACATCGCCAATTGGAAAATTCCTGGAAAAATGGTCAAGGGAATGGGAGGAGCGATGGATTTAGTAGCCTCTGCTGAGAATATAATCGTTGCCATGATGCACACCAACAAAAAAGGAGAATCAAAGCTGTTGGAAAAATGCACATTGCCTTTAACGGGCGTAAATTGTATCACTAAAGTGGTTACCAATCTTGCTTTTCTAGAAATTAAAAATGGTGCTTTTGTTCTAAAAGAAAGGGCTCCTGGTGTTTCTGTAGAGGAAATAAAAACTGCTACCCAAGGGAAATTAATTATTGAGGGAGATGTCCCTGAAATGCGAATTTAATCTACAACTCTTTGGAAAAATTATCCATATTGATCCCTGCCTACAATGAGGCAAATACAATTCATTTAATTCTTGATAAAGTCCGCAATGTAACTCTTTCGAGCAATATCAAGAAAGAGGTCATAATTGTGAACGATTGTAGTAGTGACGATACTGAAGGTGCGATTCAAAAGTATATGGAGAAGCATCCAGAAATGAACATTCAATACTATCTACAAGCATTTAATCAAGGAAAGGGGGCTGCAATTCATAAAGCAATTGAACTTGCGACAGGTGACTACCTGATTGTGCAAGATGCAGACTTAGAATATGATCCAAGAGAATACAATGACTTGCTAAAGCCTATTCTTGAGGGCTTCGCAGATGTTGTTTATGGGTCTAGGTTCATTGGCGGAAACCCGCACAGAATCCTCTTCTTTTGGCATTCAATTGGGAACAAGTTCCTCACTCATTTATCAAACATGTTCACCAATCTGAACTTAACAGATATGGAAACGTGTTATAAATTAATGGACGCAAAAATTGCTAAATCGCTGAATCTAAAAGAAAATCGATTTGGGTTTGAACCTGAATTAACGGCTAAACTTTCAAGGATTCCCAACATACGTATCTACGAAGTAGGCATTTCTTATTATGGAAGGACTTATGAAGAGGGGAAAAAAATAGGATGGCGAGATGGGTTCAGGGCTATATATTGCATATTGAAATACAATATAGGTAAGTAATTAAGCCAATTGTTTGCCAGAATAAATTATTCGCATTCATTAATTGACGAGGAATTGACTCAACTACGAAAAAAGTACAAACTTATCTCAAGCGGCATCTTATTAATATTAATGTCGACGTTCCTGCTTTCTTATTATGGCGAGGTGCTTACTCACCCAAATCAATACTCTTTTAGTCCAAAAGGAGATGGCATAAAAAATTACTTTGTCTTTATCGCTGCAATTAAAAGTCAGGATCCTAGCCTAGAAATTGAATACATGAACTATCCATATGGAGAAGGCCTTTTATTTGTGGATGCACATCCTGCCTTAGCCCTCGTGCTTGCTTCATTGAGTAAACCATTCCCGAATTTGCATGAATACGGCGTTGGCATTTTAAACTTTCTGATGATTTTTTCTCTTTTGATTACTGCCTTTATTCTTAAAGGGATTTTCGGCATTCTAAAAGTTCAACCTTGGCTTTCTATTCTCGGGGCCTTTGCCATTACCCTACTAAACGCACAAATTTTTAGAATGCATGGGCATTTTGCTCTAGCCTATGGATTTTTTGTACCTTCTATTATTTATGGTATTCTGCAAATTGAAATCAAAGGAAAAGGTCGGTTTTGGTATTTATATCTTTCTTTTTTGGCGGTTCTATATTTTTTCACCCATGCCTATGCCGGGTTAATTTCAAGCGTACTAATCATAATTTATAGTGGCATAAAACTACTGAGCCAACTCAAGGATAAAAGGAATTTATTAGCATCAGTATATTTGGCCCTGTCTGGAATAGCTCCTGTTGGAATCTTTTATTCAATAGCGAAAGCATTTGATAAACACACCGGCAGAACATCAAATCCTTGGGGCTTATTTGAATATCATGCTGATCTCGAAACCGTCTTCCTCCCCATTCTTGGACCATTCAACCCATTAAAAGGAAAATGGTTTGGTCCCATCCATCAAACAGAGGAAGGATGGGCTTATGTAGGGGTGATGACGATAATTGGGCTTCTTTTTCTCATCTGTAGATCTGCTTGGTACTCTCTAAAAAACAAAACACTAAGTTTCGACCGCTTTCTAATTCAGGATAAACCCATCAGGATATTGTTGCTCACGTCAATCTTTGTGCTGATGCTCTCTATGCTTATTCCAATTCGCTTTGGTCTTGAAGTGATCGTAGATTGGTTTCCAATCATCAAACAATTTAGGTCCATTGGACGGTTTGCAGTGGTATTCTACTTTGGTTCTACAATTACCATCATTGTCATAGCCAACGACCTTTTTACCTACTTAGAAGAAAAAAAACAATTGCTTATTGCCTATTTTCTTTTGCTTTTTGTTCCTGGTTTAATGTATGCGGAGTCAATAGCACTGCATGAAGATATGTCGCATAACATAACTAGATCAAAAAACTTATTCCAATTAGAAAACAATTCTCCTTCCTTTCAAAACAGCATTGTAGAACTTTCAGATAAGGACTTTCAAGCTGTTCTCATACTTCCGTTTTTTTGCCAAGGGTCTGAAAATTTTGGAGTAATTGGGGATGAACAAACACTGCAATTGGGGTTTTTAAGTTCCTACTATCTAGACCTTCCTTTAATCGGGAATGCTTCTGCCCGAAGCTCAATTTGGGAAAGTAAAAACATGATGCAATTACTGTCTAGCGGTTTCTATAAGAAATCTATAATTAATGAGTTTAGTGATAGCCTCCCAATTTTGGTCGCTGCCAGAAAAATCGAATTACACCCAAATGAGAAGGAAATTGTGCGCAGGTCCTCCTTGATTTATGATGGAGATGATTTCGCCTTTTATGAAATTTCTAAAGAAGAGTTATTTTCAGAAACTAATTCAGAAGAAATAAATCGTTTCCAAGACCAAAGGGATGAACTCATTGAAAAGGATGGTTTTCTTGTTTCGGATACTACTAAACACTTTCAGTTTAACGATTTTGGCAATCCCTTCCCGATAGATTTTGAGAACAACAGCAATTCAGCGATCTCCAAACAAAAGCAGTATTTTAATCTCCTAACTATTGAGCCAAATACTTTAGAAAAAGGAAATTATATCGCTCGATTTTGGATGTACAATAATGGTGAAAACTATGGTCAAAATCAGTTGACAGGCATTGTTTTTCTACAAAAATCCTTTGAAGGAAAATTAAATTGGGTTTCAATAACAGACCCTAAGGAGTCTTTCGAAATTAACGGGAATTGGAGTTTAGTTGAGGTGCCCATAAACTACGATCAAACCGATGCTAAATACTCCTTGGTCTATATTGGAGATACAAAATCTGAAAAAGAAGTCTACTTTAAGGATTTTCTTTTTTACGATGCTGGTCTTGAGATTTACAAAATTTATTCTTCAAAGGATAAACAATTCTTATTCAAGAACAACCACAGAGTTCAATTTTAGCCTTTTGTTTTGTAGAGTTTAATCTTGCTGTTGTGGTATACTAAATTATATTCTGTTTCAAGAACAGAAGCTATTATTTCGCCACAGTCTCCTTCGCCCTCCCCTATGGCTCCTTGTAAGAGAATAAAGTCGGGTGTGTAGGTATTTTCTGCATAAGGTATGCTTAGCCAGTTAGCACATTTTAAATCATCAATAGAATAATGTCCAAGCAGCACATTGGGATAAGTAGCATGGTTCATTTTCACAGGGAAGTAATTCACTGATGCCTCATAATTGTCAAAAATAATTTGAGACTTATTAACTCCTAAATAATTCGAAAAATGGGGCATTAACCAATGATAACTAAAGTTTAATGGAAGGATCGTGCTATTTTCGGGAATAAAATACGCTGCTTTTTCATACTCTGTTGCCGCCTTATTCAGATCATAAATAACCCTTACATAAGTTGTTGTAAGTAAAAAACTACAGCCGATGATAGTCATAATTGGCAGCACTGCTAGTTTTATTGGAAAGGGAAAAGAAGCAATAGCAAGAAATGCAAACAAAAAGAATAAATAATTCAATCGAACCGAGATCATTCCTGCAGATCCGCCTGTATTTGGAAAAAGAAAATACATAAACAGTATTAGTAATGAAAAGGAGACCCAAACAATAAAATGATCCTTTTGAAATGATTTAGATTTTAAAGAAAGTATTAGAGAAGCAATGAACAACAAAAAAAAGATCGCAAAGGTGATTGTGAGCACAGTAGATTCAAATGAATGATCAAACCCAATCAATGATTTCATTTCTATCAATGCGGTAAGCAACTCTCCTTTGGGCAAATAGGTGGGATCAGTAAGTGAAGGCGTGACGGAAAAATACCTTAATGCCAGTACTAATGGAATGATTGAAAAGCTAAGCAATAAGAGTGCCTCCCTGAACAGGATGGTCTTTTTTTTATGTGCAATTGCCCGAGAAACAATCTTTATCCCAATAAACGCTAGAGTCAATCCGAATACAAATAAATGTGAAAAATAAAGCAATAAAAACAAGCCAGAGAAAATAAAATACCCCTTTTTGGTGAATAGGATAGCTTGCAATTTTGTCCAAAAATAGAGTGTCAGGAGCATCAGTAGAATCCCCAACGAAAAATTATAAAATCCCAATAAAAACATTTGAGAATAAACAAATAGTAAGCCCAAATAACTCATCAGAATATTTGATGGCTGAGTTTGCAGAACGAGCTTTCTGAACAGATAGGGGAATGAAAAAAGATATATTCCAAGAATTAGTTTTTCAGCTAAAAATGGAGGTAAAAATCGATTTCCAATTAGCAAAATAAAATGTCCTAACCAATTGGGAACTAACTCAGGATTTAGAATGTAAAATCCTGTGAGGATCTCATTGTTTGAACTGATCAACTCCCAAATTAGATTGGCATTGTATAAATGCGCAGGACCATCCATCGTAGGGAAATACTTCCCTACAAATAGGGGTGATGCATTTATGCAAACCAATAGAAAAAACAAATATTTCTCCCTGAAAAGCTTCAATGGAGTTGTCGATAGGGTCAATGAATTAAAAATCTTAATGTAAAGAAACAACTAATTCCAATACCATTGATAGATATAATTATCGACTTAGGTGTAATAATACTGTAAATTTGTGCCTCCATTTATGGTTTTAATTGGTCTCCCAAATCTCAAGGAAAAAACAACTAGATTGCTTTATTGAATAAATCCTTGATAGGATGAAAGAGGAATTAATGAATAAAATGACCCCAATGCGCCTTTTGATCATCATTCCTTGCTTTAATGAAGAATCCCGATTAAAGACGGAAGATATTCTTCATTTTTTTGAACAAACAAAGGGAGAGGATTATCGTCTGCTATTTGTAAATGACGGAAGTACTGACAATACCTTGGGTGTCTTAAAAGAATTGAGTCAACAAGAAGATAAAATTGAGGTATTGAACATAATGCAAAATGTTGGCAAGGCAGAGGCCATTAGACAAGGTATGCTTCAAAATAGTCATAGAACATTCGATTATTTTGGATACTTTGATGCAGATTTAGCTACACCCTTAAGCGAAATAGATCGTTTTGCGAAAGTGGCAGAAAAAAAGAATCCACTTGTTATTTTAGGATCTAGAATTAAAATTCTTGGTACTACAGATATCTCAAGAAACCCTGCCAGACACTACATTGGGCGCGTTTTTGCTACCATTGTGAGTAATATGTTGAAATTGCCAATATATGATACGCAATGTGGAGCAAAATTAATTCAACATAAAGCTTTGCCTCCCTTGTTCGAAAAGCCTTTCGTTTCAAAGTGGCTGTTTGACGTTGAACTCCTATTTAGGCTAAAAAATGCTTTTGATGAATCTGAGAACAAAATTGTAGAGGTTCCGGTCAAAAAATGGAAAGATGTGAGTGGGTCTAAAATCAGCACAGTTTATTTTATAAAAGCTCCTTTCGACCTGCTCAAAATATACTTTAGGTATAAAAGATAAATCTTCTATTCAGAGAGCTTAGCTTTAGTTACTTTGTTTAGGCACAATCTCATACAATAAGAATATTTCCCAATCTCCTGGATTTGATCTGTCACACCTCATGCCTTTTGTGCCATTTTCGGAACTTACAAAACGGTTGTTGTTACCTTTTAGTGCAAACTGATTGTTAGATTGATGAATAAGGCTAAACTTTTCCCAATTTCCTAAATTTTCTCGATCACATAGCATTGCTGAATCGCCATTATTGGAACTTACGTACTTCATGTTTGATCCTTTCAGCGAATACTTCCCTCCATCGAGCAATTTTAACTCAAAAAGCTCGTAAACTCCAATTTGTTTTCTATTGCATTTCATCTCTTTTAACCCATCCTCTGAACTCACAAACTTTTTCTGATTCATCAAGGAAATGGTGAAAACCTTTTTATCCGCTTTATTGATTCGCTCTAGCGTAAGCGGGCTCGTGTATATTTCTCCCCCTTCGTATTTTGGGAAGCTAACAATTTCCATCTGTTCGTCATTTGAAGGCTGACTGCTTTGACAAGAACAGAGTGCAACTATCATTGCTAAAACAAATACTCTCATTGCGTTTTTTTTGCAAATATATTGAAAGCCCTTTTTGAGTTACAATAAAGTAGGTTAAAACATTCCTACTGTTGAAACGTTCGATATTCTAAATGTACTTTTGAGTTTTATAATGGTTTTAAACATCATCATCGGTATTGGCACTTTCTTCGCCATGGAGTTTATGGCTTGGTTCACACACAAATATATTATGCATGGATTTTTGTGGACCTTACACAAAGATCATCACCAGCCAGAAAAAGGTTGGTCCGAACGTAATGATACGTTTTTTGTGTTTTATGCAACCATTAGCACCCTATTGTTTATGTCATGGAGCGAAGGCTATTTCGCTTATGGCCTTGCTATTGGCATTGGTATATTTGTGTACGGGCTAACCTATTTTGCAGTTCATGATGTATTTATACACCAGCGTCTGCCTTGGTTCAAGAAAACAGACAACGCATATTTCAGGGCTATTCGGAAAGCACATAAAGTGCATCACAAACACCTTGGAAAAGAAGAAGGAGAGTGTTTTGGAATGTTGGTTGTCCCTTGGAAATACTTTAAAGAAGCTTTATTTGTTAAACGGTAATAGTGCCCTCGATTACATTCCCGAATTCCATAGAGGCTTGTATCTCGTAGCGTTTTGCAGAATACAAGCTTAGCAATGCGTCAAAATAATGCCAGTTCTTTACCTCCGCATTGTCAAAATCCAGTTCGCTTATTTCTTTCAACTTGTTGCAGACCAATATCAAATTCTCTTTCCTTCCTTTGTAACCCATTGATTTTAAAGAAAGTACTTCCGCCAACTTGGAGGGATAAGTCTCCACTACAGTTATTCCTTGTCTTCTTAGCTCAGTAGCAATTTTCATCGCTCTTGCTGTTAAACCACCTAAAAACATAGGAGACATAGCGCCCGTGATACGATCAGCTTCTCGGTAAAAATAATCTTGCGTTGTTGCACCTCCTTGATAGACCCTTGGCAATGAAAGAGGAGCATCAATAAATACCAACCAAGTGTTATTGTACTCACCGATTTTATCCAATATGAACAAATCTGCATTCTGTCCTTTTCTTGATGCACAAAAACTCACTTTATTGTCTTCATCCGCATAAGCAATTACTGTTGTGCCGGCTTCCTTGGCGCCAAAATCAATGCCTGAAATCATTTCAAAATTGTAGTTTGGTTTAACGCAATAAAAACACCATAAAAAAGATTTTGTTTAAGACCAAAGTTGCATTTTGGTGCATCAATCCAAACGACCACCCAAAACAATTGGCTCCTTGAATAATTTGGTATCCCCTTTCGCATTAAATACCTCGAAAAGCAATACATAAATTCCGATGCTTGACTTTTCCGAATTGTCTTTGGTGCCATCCCAACTAAAACGGCCGCTGGTCGCAAGTAGCGAATTACTTGCAATGGTTTTTACCAATCTACCCTCTTGGTCAAATATTCTCAGTGTCCCAATAAATCCTGGTTTATTAAACTGATAGTTGATAAATAAAACATCATCAAATCCATCTTGATCCGGTGAAAATATTTCCGGCTGAATCTTGATGTCACCTTCAAATAATGGCATTGCAGAAAATTGTGAGTTCTGATAACCAGGCGTAGCATAACCAACTGCTTCTGCTGCTGAATGAAAATTATTCTGATCCGTACTTGAACCATCTGGATGAATTCTTTCCAAAGAAACACCCTCAACATCATCCAACAAGGCAAGGTGATACTCTTCTGAATAATCCACTAGGTCAATTGTATTTTTTAACTCATCCACCAATACAACCGTACCTTTATCATCATTGTAGGATGGCAAATCTGCAAGTTCAATTAAATTGGCTTGCACTGATAATGGATATTCTTTTAGTATGTTCGCAGAACTCTCACTGAATGCCAAATGCATGCCAGGAAAAAACAAAATAGCCTCTTGCGTAATAACTTTTTCATTGCTCACCTGCCCCATTTCTTTGTTGGCAAAGGACCATCCTTTTAAACTCAATATCTTATTTGATCTATTGTACAACTCCACAAAGTCTGAACCTCCTGTTCTAGGGTTAAACAATATTTCATTTATTACTACATCTTTTTGATTTACCGCTTCTGCCAAAGCAAATTGAACCGATTGCTCGTCCTTGATCACATTGCCTGAACAGTCTGCAATTCCAGATATCAAAAGTTCAACCAAAACTCCAGAGTCTAACGGGCTTGATAATTTAAGTTTTAACCTATTGAGTTCAGGTAAGATTGGAAAAAGTCCCGCAGATGAAGTATTGGTTGAAAATTCAAACCTAGCATCGTTTAATCTAGCAGTATCGATGGGTTCGTTAAAAATGATTTCTAGTGAATCCTGATCTTTCACAAGCACACTTATAACTAATGGATAATCAAGATCTTGCTCATTGTTAAACGCTGAGTTTTCCGTTCCAGGAGTACCCCCTATAGCTGCATTTGAGCCAATAAAATTTATTTCTCCACTACACGGACGATTGGGATTAATCTGTTCAAGGCTGAATCCACCTTCTTTTTTGCTTTGCTCTTTGTACCAATCATCTGTATATGCTACTTGATCAATGATGCTCCCATTTAAATCACGTAAGATTATGTTATCGCCATTATTGTTTAAAGATGGGAAACGATTTTGGCCCTGTGTTGGACCAAAACTAGCAAAGGCTGCCTCGTTGCCAATGTCACAGACAATTAAATAATCCCCGGGTTGAAAAATATGGTTGTCAAGTGTTGATACTGTGGTTAAATCTCCTAGAGTCCAATTTTTCAAATTAAATGTTTCCTTAGAGGCATTGTATAGTTCGATGAACTCCGCTTCAGGCAATCCATTAGAGGGAGAAAAATCAATATAAAATTCATTGATCACAACAGATCTATAATCAGGTACACCGGGTACAACAATTTCTATTGAATTCATAACAGCGATTGGATTTCCATGACAGTCGTTAAGGTTGGTGACAGTGAGTCGATGAATTACTCCTGAATCTAGCGCGTTGCTAAGGATTAACAGTATGGAGGATAATTCAGGCTCCTGTATTATGACATTGTCTACCGCCGCTGTTGAGGAAAATAAATAATTTGCCGTTTTAGCTGTACTTGGGTCTAAGCGTTCATTAAATTGTAACAAGAGAGAGTCGTTCGACAAAACATCTATGGATTCAAGTACCGGTCCGGTAAGGTCCGGTAAAGTGTCAAAAACTGCGTTTTGAATTCCAGGAGTCCCTCCATTGCCATTTGTTGACGCACGAAAATTGTT
>PAVT01000076.1 GCA_002713165.1 Verrucomicrobiota bacterium | reverse complement strand
CTCTGCTGTATTGCCATCACCAAATTGAATTTCACTAAGATTAGCCCCAAGGCTGCTGTCACGAAAAGAGACCTCAAAGGGAGTTGAACAATCCATCAAGTAATCTAGTCGCGCTACAGCTCCATTTACTTTTACCGCGGAATCTTTAACGATGGAACTGAAACATCCATTGTATCCTGCTGTAAAGTTTACGGCTTGATAACCGATTTCTGAACGGAAACGCCATTTAGGATTGGGTTCTTGAAAACAACTGAAGGTGCGGTCTGATTCAGAATAATAATGCCAGGCATCAATGCTGTCTTTCAATAGATCATTGGTAAGGTCTGTAAACTGCACTGGATCACCAACACACACATCCGTTGGTGCTACTGAAAAATCCAAATTGATTTTGTCACCTACCATGATAGTGATTACATAGGAGGTGTCTGTGCAGCCTAAAGAATTGGTTACGATTAGATAAGCATCGTAATGACCTATTTGCGTATAGGTATGTTTGACTGCACTGTCGTATTGATTGACAATAGAATTTCCATCTCCAAAATGCCACTCCCATTTTACCAATGGATGGTCTTGATCGAAAAGGGAAGAATCGTGAAAAGTAACCTCAAGTGGAAGACAGCCATCCACCTTGTCTGGCATCAATCTAGCATTAGGTGGCCAAATAACCTCTTCACTTTTTTCCAGCGAACTGCATATACCAGGTAAAACGATTTGAAGATCTGTTTTAACAATTACGCGATCATTGATGTCATATTTTTTATTGAAGGGGTTGCTGTATTCAAATATAGTGTCCTTTACATCATAGTTAAGAATATTACCCGTATCCCTAAAAGTCCAACTGTATTGGTATTTAGGGTTTTGGAGAATGGGAATTGCTTTATAATTTATAGGCGCAGGGAATTGACAGCTGTATATCGGATCTGCAAGTATAGCTACCCCAACTTCTTCAATAAATACATCTTTTGAAAAACTAGAACTGCACCCTCCGGTAGTCACTGTTAGGTATATGGTTTCTAGACCAGTACCTTTAAGTAAAATGCTAGGATTTCGAGGGTTTATCTGTTGTCCATTATATTGTATCGAATCTCCAAAATCCCATTGGTAAAGACCTATTGAAGATTTGTTCTGAATTGTAATTGCATTTCCCTTGCACAAAGTGTCTGGTAATTCAAATTCTGCCAAGGGAGAACCAACTGATATATTGCGGGTAAGGGTATCAGAACATTCATTGGTGTCAATGGCTACTAAATACATCTCGTATTGTCCGTTGGTATCGTATGTTTGAATAGGTGGATCCTTCATTAGACTTGATTTACCATTGGCGAAAAACCACTCATAATTTAATGGATGAAAAGAAGTAGAAGCATTTTTAAATTCTACGTTAAATGGGGCGGTGCAGGAATTAGGAGGATCTGGATTTGTAGTAAAATTGACATTGGGCTTATTTGATACATTGATGAAATTGTTGAATTGCTTGGTGACATTGCAAGAAGGAAGGTCGGTGTTGATGGAGAGGGAAACCCAATAATTCCCGCTGCTTCCAAAGATGTATGAGGCATTGTTTCCAAAGGCAGTTCCTCCATCTGAAAATACCCAAGAACGATTTTGAATGTTTATGGCTGGGTTTAAACTTGTTGTATCTCTAAAACTTGCTGTGAGCGGAGCACAACCTTTAGACAAGCTGGTGCTGATGCCTAGGTCAGGTTTAGGCAGCACTTCAATGCTAATTGTGCCTATCACTGCACCAGTCGGATTGTTTTTAAACTCAACAATATAGGTGCCTGGATTTAAAAAGGTGTTTTTGGGTGCAGCCAATGTAGAACTTGCACCGTCTTTAAAATCCCAATAAAAAGTGCTTTGACCAGATGGCGGATTGAATTGTACCTCGACAGGTGCGCAACCCACAGTAATATTTGCCGTCTGAGAAAAGGAACAGTGCAACACAAAAAAGAAAAAAAGAAAAGAAATGAGATGTTTGCCGTGGATTGGCATAAAGTAGTAGTTTTTAATGGTTGTATAAAAATAGGTTAAATTCATTAAGATCATTCATAAAGAGCAATTTGAAAGTAAAAAAAGCATTATAATGATGAGAAATACAGTATTTTCGTTGCACCTCAAAATGAAAAAATTGAACATAAAACTCTTTTGCCTTAGTATTTTATTTTGCTCGATTTCTTTGAAAGTAACCTTGGGGCAAACTCAGAAACCTTTGCCTTGTTTACAGAAGAAGTTTAACGTGATTGCACACATAGTATTAGATGATAAAGGGGAACGTAATGTTGAATTATCAGATATACAAGCTGGCATTGATGAAATGAATTCCTATTTCTCAGAAATATGTATTTCCTTCAAAATATGTGAATATAGAAACATTGAAAACTATCAATATGACGATATGGTGTTCAGAACCGATGGGCCTGAGATGAATGTGATTTACCATGAGGAGTTTCGTATCAATATGTATTTTGTTACTTCACTTCCTGGAATATCAGGAGGGGCAGGTTTAGCAACACTTTGTGGAATTGCGAAACAAACCAATAACAACATTTGGATCGTGAAGAGTGACAATATGGGAGGGACCATGGCGCATGAAATGGGGCATTTCTTTGGTTTACAGCATACATTTTTGACCATAGGTGGTGATGAACTGGTAGATGGTAGCAATTGTGCTGTATCTGGGGATAGTTTGTGTGATACACCTGCAGATCCTTACGAACGCACAAACGGTAGTTTTCTTGTGAATAAACTTTGCGAATTTACAAATCTATTAAAGTTAAAAGACGCTAATGGGGAGTTTTATGATCCAGATACAAGGAACATTATGTCCTATTATCCATGCCCTTGCAGGTTCTCTTATCAGCAATACGAAAAGATGGTAGAAACTTATCGTAGATATACAAAAATGTGGTAATGCTGTTTAGAAAGGTATTTTTTTACTCTTTGTTTTTGATGGCTGTTAGCCTTCAAGCCCAAGATGTGCATTTATCGCAATTCTACAGCAATCGACAGAATCTGAATCCTGCCATGGCAGGCAATTACGATGGACGTTATCAAGTGGCACTCAATTACAGGAGTCAATGGGCACAAATTGGAAATGAACCGATCACCACAAGTATGATTTCTTACGATCAGAAAGTTCCATTCTACAGTGATGAAATTGCACTAGGGGGCATGGTGGTAAGGGATGAATTTCAAGGATTCAACAATGTAAACAGTAAGTATTTATTGACAGCAGCCTATGTAAAGACACTCAATTTTCATGAATTGAGGGCAGGAGTACAATTTGGCTTAACCACCCGTAGAACTGATCTTTCGCGGCAAACCTTTCCCAACCAATGGGTGCGCTCTGCAGGAATCTTTGATCAAAACGTTGACAATCGTGAAGAGGCATTGCAACAAAATCAAAATTTCATAGACGTCAATGTTGGATTTGCTTGGTCAAAAACCTTTGCGAATTTCAAATCAACTGCAGGTATATCCTTCTTTCATGTTAATAATCTTAACGACACTTATTTTAGAGATGCTATAGAAGGATTGAAAATGCGTCCGGTGATTCATGGAGAAGTTGACCTAAATCTGCAGAATGGTTTCAGATTAATTCCAAGAGCAATGTATATGTGGACCACTAAAAATGAAAACACAATGTTGGGCGCCAATCTGCACAAATCAATCCAAAACCTTCCTGTGCAGGAGCTATATGCCGGTTTTCTTTACCGTGATGGCTTTGGTAGAAATGGCGATGCTTTGATTCCGATCATTGGAGTGAAATACAAAACAGTCGATGTTGGATTTAGTTACGACATCAACGTGAGCGAATTGAGCAGTGGTTCAAATCAAAAAGGTACTGTAGAGTTCTCATTGCTTTATACACCTCCTTCATTTGCTCCTAGAAAATTGGCCATTCCATGCGATCGATTCTAAACCCTTTTAGGAAATACAGTTGGCTATTTATACTGTGGTTCATTATGGGTGAATCAAGTTTGGGTTTTGCTCAATACGCTAAACCTGATTTACAAGAAATTTCATTAAAGGAAATAAAAGGGATTGCCAAGAATGCCTTACGAACAGGAGATACCTATACAGCACTTTTTTATTATGAGGCATGGGCAAATGAAAAACCTAAAGACGTTAAAGTTGTTTATCAAACAGCTGAATTGTACCGTGAAAGTCGGAACTACTTAAAAGCGGAAGAATGGTATTTGAAAAGCCTTGAAATGGATGCAGAGAAAGAGCCAAGGGCCTTTTTTTACTTGGCGAAAGTCCAAATGTCATTGAAGAAATACAAAGAAGCCAAGGAAAATTTTCTCGTTTTCAAAAAGAAATCTGCAGACTTAAAGGATCCCGCTTATCGTCGTTTGACCAAGAATGGTTTATTGAGTTGTGATTATGCATTGCAACAAACGGACAGCTCCAAAAGTTCAGCTGTAAAGCACTTGGATGCTTCCATCAACAAAGCACACATAGAGTTTTCGCCGTTTTTATATGATGAAGAAACATTGATTTTTGGATCTCTCCGAGAAAGCAATTTGAACTTTTATGATGTTGAATTACAAGACAGTTTGAAGTTGCCCACACGTAAGCTCTATGTTGCAAAAAAGGAAGGCGACAAATGGACGGCAAAGGGAGAGTTGAACGGTCCATTCAATGATGCATCTGTGAATCTAGGTAATGCCGCCATCAATCTCAACAAGGACAGAATTTATTTTACAAAATGTGCAAAAAATTGGTACGGTAAGATGATCTGTCATTTGTATTATTCTGACAAAGGCAACAAAGGGTGGAAAGCCGCCGTGAAAATGAATGAATTGATCAACCTTTCCAATTACACCACCACCCAGGTCACCATTGGTAAAGATTTCAAAAAGAATACGGAGTTGATTTATTTTGTTTCTGATCGTCCCGGAGGCAAAGGTGATTTAGATGTTTGGTATACAGAACATGATCCACGAAAAAACACCTTCAAAGAACCGCGCAACGCTGGCAGTAAAATAAATACTGCTGGAAAGGAAACAACGCCTTATTACGACATAGAAACACATCGACTTTATTTTAGCTCTGATGGGCATCCCGGAATCGGAGGATTAGACGTTTTTAATGCCATTGGAGAAAAACGTAAATGGGAACAACTCACCAATATGGAAAGAGACATCAATTCTCCAGCAGATGACCTCTATTTCAGCTTGAACGAAAGTAAAAAAGGGGGATTTTTAGTTTCGAATAGGATAGGTGGAGAAGCCTTGCTGAGCCCAACGTGTTGTGATGATGTATATGCCTTTAGCTTTAATAAATTCATTGACATCCAATATGCTGGAAGAGTAATGGATTCATTGGATTGTCTTAAAAACTATGTGGTGAGCATGTATATTCAAGACAGTTCGAAGACGGAGAAATACCTTGTAAAACGCATCGAAATGGATGATTGCAATTATACCTTGCAATTGCAACAGGGAATGCGTTACGTCATTGAGGTAGAAAAGGAAGGGTATTTTAATTATGTGGAAGAAGTGAGCACCGAAAACATCATCAGTTCAACACGTATTGAAAAGGATGTAAGTATTCAAAAGATACCTGAGCAACCAATGGTATTGCCCAATATTTTGTATGAATTCAACAGTGCTGCATTAACCGCTGAATCCATGGAGACCATTGACAATTATTTGTATAAGTTGCTGATAGATAATCCCAATATAATAGTACTGTTGGCTGCTCATACAGACAGCAAAGGGTCGGAAGCATACAACCTCAATTTATCTCAAAAACGTGCAGCTTCAGTAGTCAATTATTTGATTAAAAAAGGGATTTCCCGTGAAAGATTAAAGTCAAAAGGTTTTGGAGAAAGTAAGCCCATTGCACCCAATACCCATCCTGACGGTTCGGACAATCCTGAAGGAAGAAGCAAGAACAGAAGAACAGAGTTGGAAGTAATTGGCAAACTGAAAATTGGTATAGAAGAGTAGTCTATCCTGATTGACTGAGGTGGTGCATCAGCAGCAAGGCGAGAATGCTGATGATGATCAATACAACATTCAAAATGCCCTGAATTTTCAAGCTAGCATTACTTTTGTAAGGCTTCATTACTCAAATGTTCTATAGTTTTTGATTTCATTAATGCGTATAAATACCTAAATAATTCTAACTGATGGATCATTTTATCGAGATGGAATACCTGAAAAAGGATTTTACAAAGGGGGCATTTCAGCCAGCACTTTATGAAAATTGTGTATTTGTAGATTGCAATTTTGAAGGAGTGGATTTATCTGACAGTAAATTCCACGAATGTATTTTCAAGAACAGCAATTTATCAAATGCAAAGCTGTTAAATGTGCAGTTTCAAGGTATCGAATTTAGTCAATGTAAGCTTTTGGGTTTGTATTTTAATGATTGCAAGCAGATGCTGCTTGAGTTTAACTTCCGCAATTGCAAACTTTCGCACAGTAGCTTTTATCAAATGAGATTGGATAAGACCAAGTTTATACAATGTGAATTGGAAGGTGTAGATTTCGAAGAAACAAATTTGAGTATGGCAGTGTTTGAGCAATGTTCGCTTCAAGATGCTCGCTTTGGTGGTGCTGATTTAAGGGATGCAAATTTTAAAACTTCCTACGGAATTTCAATTCATCCTGAAGAAGTAAAGTTAAAAGGGGCAATATTTTCAAACTCAAACATTGCCGGGCTATTGATCCACACGCAAATCATCATCGAAGATTGATTAAGGTTTTAGCTTTTTGGCGAACTGGAAAAATTTTGACCCTTCTTTATAGAGGTTAGAAAAGGCTGTTAGGTCCCCACCAAATCCCCTTAAAAAGGGTTCAATTTTTGGATGCATGCTTCCTTCTGTATTGAATTCAGCAAGACCCATTTCTTTTGCACTTAAGATCGCCTGCCACAACAAAAGACTCATGGCTCCTGAATTTTTATAGGAAGAATCTGCGCCTCCCATCAAATAATACGCACTGTTTTTGTCAACCACCATCAACAATGAAGCATGCAACTTATCACTCTCATAAGCTGTCCACAATTTGCCACAGTTGTGTTTGTTGACATAGCTGCTCAATCTCTTCATTAAATCAGGATCTGCAATCGGGTAGGCAGTGTTCTGCTTTTCAAAGCTAGATTGAGCGTTAATTTCAAGTTGATGAAAATCATCATGCGTTTTTAACCGCAGTGTTTTGTTGGCTTTTTTGATCTGACGTCGCGTACTTTCTTTCAGCTTGGCCCACAACTGTTCTTCATCTTGCGAAAGATCGATCAGGTAGGTAAAACGCTTGCGATCTTGGAATGCATGCCAGTGAAACTCTAATGAATTTTTGAAATATAGGGGCAGGTTTACATCCAACAGCGCAAAATTAGGACACTGTTTGATCAGTTCCTTGTATTGCTTATTCTCGAAGGCAATCTTACGTACTGTCTTTTGACCTTTAGGGTAGATGAGAAATGGTCCGCAGTAGGGTGTAAGCGGGGGGTTACAAATAATCCTCCATGGGCCCTTTTGTCGGATATAAAGAGGCCAAATACCAATGACCTCATTTCCACTCTGCACACACAATACTTCCCAATCTTTTTTCACCACTTCCTTCCACCAATCAAAATGCATGCAGAACGGAAGTTCTTTTTTCCATTTTTCAGAGAATGCTTTAAATAATGCTTTGTTTTCTTTCTTATTCATAAAATGCAGCCTGCAAAGTAATAATTCTTTGTTTCTTTGTAGGTAAAACGAACAAATATGTGGCAACGTATTCAAACGGTCTATCTCAGTCTAGGAATTTTATTGAATGCCCTTATCGTATACCTTAGTTGGAGCAGTTGGGTGGCAGATGCCATTGTAGGCTCTGTCGCTAGAGAATTATTTGCGATTTATGGTGAAATTGATCAAGAGGGACAAAGCATCATCTTTCCTTCTCAATACATTTTGGTGATTTCTCTATTGTCTATATTGTTGAGTGTTGTCATTGTGTTGATGTACAAGCGAAGAAGTCTGCAGATCAAAATGGCACAGCTTAATTTGATTTTACAAGCTGGAATGGTTGTAGGCATATTCCTGAGCCTAGATCAAAGTGCTAATTCAGGGATTATGTTGGGGGAAGAATTTACCCTAACGTACAGTATGGGGACTTATTTGAGCCTGATTCCAATGATATTCATTTTTCTCGCCATCAAGGCCATTAAAAAAGATGAGGCCCTAGTTCGGGCAGCTGATCGTATTCGTTAAATGCGTTTTTGGAGTTCAATCACTTCTAGATGTTCAACTTTTCCATCATTTATGTCAAAACGCATCAGCGTGATCACTTGGTGAAAACCTATTTTACCCGCTGCACCTGGATTTAAATGCAATAGCCCCAATTTTTGATCGGGTATGGCCTTTAAAATATGTGAGTGACCGCAAATGAAAAGTTCTGGAGGATTGTGATTGATTTCTTCAAATACGCGGCGATCATAATGACCAGGATACCCTCCAATGTGTGTGATCCACGTATCAACTCCCTCCATTGAAAATCGGAGATGTTTAGGAAATTCACTGCGCACCTCATGACCATCTATGTTTCCATATACTGCGCGAACTGGACAAATCTCGACAAGTTGATCTATGATTGTAAGTGAACCAATATCGCCAGCATGCCAAATTTCATCACAATTGCTGAAATGCTTGCGCACTGAAGGGTGCAGGAAGCCATGTGTGTCAGATATCAAGCCGATCTTTTTCACAGGGCTAAATTAAACTTTCCTCCGTTTTAGGTGCTTCTTTAGTAGATTTGACCAATGCAGCGTGTGAAGACTTCTACCATAATTGATTCTGTAATACTTTCAGCCGATAATCGTTGGGCTAAGTTGCTTGAACTATTGTCCGAAATGCGCATCAGTAAATTGTTTGTCTTGACAGATGTGAATACATCTAAGCACTGTTTTCCTTTTTTAAAGGAACGTTTAAAAGGCTTTGATCTACCATTGCTGCAGTTTGAAATCCAAGCAGGAGAGGAGAATAAAAATCTTGAGTCCGCAAGCAGAGTTTGGACACAATTGACGGAGGCAGGAGCAGATCGCAATTCTGTGATCATCAATTTAGGGGGAGGAGTGGTGACTGACCTTGGCGGTTTTGTTGCCTCAACCTACAAAAGAGGAATCCCATTTATCCACATTCCCACTAGCCTTATGGGTATGGTAGACGCTGCTATAGGTGGTAAATGCGGCATTGATTATTTACAGTATAAAAATCATTTGGGCGTTTTCCAGCAGCCCGCATCCATTTTAATTGAACCCCAATTCTTAAATACCCTGAATGCGCAAGAAATCCAAAGTGGTACGGCAGAGATTATGAAGCATGCATTGATTGGCGACCGTGAAGCTTGGCAAATGATGAAAGATCAAGAGGGGTTTGATTGGATAGATGTTAATACTCTCCATCGCTCTATTGACTTTAAAGGTGAGCTTACTTCAAAAGATCCCTTAGAGAAAGGACTGAGAAAATCTTTAAATTTTGGCCATACGATAGGCCATGCCATTGAGAGCTTTTACCTCAATAGAAAAACACCTGTTCCTCATGGTTTTGCTGTGGCAGCAGGAATACTTTGTGAGAGTTTTTTATCCCAAAATCACCTGCAACTATCTCGTTCCGAATTCACCCAAATTGAATCTTACATTTTAAGGCAATACAAAAGGATGGCGTTTTCAAAATCTGACATATCTGCGATACTTCATTGCATGAAACAGGATAAAAAAGCACAAGATGGCCATCATCAATTTGTACTGTTAAAATCTATCGGAGAAGTAGTTTGGGACAAGGTGGTTGAAGACAAGGACATAGAGGTAGCTTTGATGCATTATATTGATTGTTGATGAATATAGCATTGCAAAAAGGTAAGGTCAATTCTGCTGTGATCGCAGTAGAATTGCCATCTTCTAAGAGCATTTCGAACCGATTGCTCATTGCGCAGGCCTTGTCAAAGAAGACATTCAAAATTATAGGGATCTCTGAGGCAGAAGATACAAGAATTCTTTGCCAAGCGCTCGATGCAGAACACAATGAATTAAACATTGGCATGGCTGGAACCGCCTACCGCTTTTTAACGGCTTACTTATCCCTTATGGAAGGGGAGTATTGTTTAAAATGTCACGAAAGAATGCAAGAGCGTCCCATTGGTAATTTGGTGGAGGCACTTCAGAAACTTGGTGCGGAGATATCATACACCGGCATGGAGGGTTATCCACCTTTGAAAATTAAAGGTCAAACCCTGAATGGCGGGCAGGTTGAGTTAAAGGGGAATGTAAGTAGTCAGTTTATCTCTGCCCTCCTTTTGATTGCTCCCTACTTAAGAGAAGGCATTCAGTTAAAGATTAAAGATGCTTTGGTGTCTGCTCCCTATGTAGACATGACCATTCAACTGATGCAAAGGCTGAACGTCATTGTAAGGCGGGAAGATGAGCAAATCACTGTATTGTCAGGAAAATACGCTACAAAAGAAGCAATTCAGGTAGAGCGGGATTGGTCATCCGCAGCATTTTTTTATGCTTATGTGGCTTTAGGGGGGAGTGCAATCGAATTGAAAGGACTTCAAAGAAATTCAATACAGGGAGATGCTTTTTGTGCTCAACTTTTTAAATTGTTGGGTGTAGAAACAACTCAGCTGCCTGATTGCTTGCTAGTAGAACTGGATCCAAATTTTGAAACACCAAAAGAAATTGAAATTGATTTGACAGATACTCCTGATCTAATTCCTGCATTTATCGTCTGTGCAAGTCAAATTGTTCAACGTCTGCATATAAAAGGTGTAAAAACATTGAGAATTAAGGAATCAGATCGCGTTCAGGCATTAAAAAATGAATTAGAGAAATTAAACATTGAATTGATTGAAATAGATGACAATGCTATCAGAGTAATAGGCCAAAGAAGCAGTGTCAAATCACTTATAGTTGATGTCTATAACGATCATCGGATTGCCATGGCCTTTGCACCATTATGTCAAGTTGTAGATGAAGTTCTTATAAAAGATTCTGAGGTAGTTAAGAAAAGTTATCCAAATTTTTGGGAGGAGTTTTCTAAGGTTGCTATTTTAATGAAAATGACTAGCTGATACGCTTCTTTTGCTTGCTTCTGTATTTTTTGTTCAGTACAATGCTATACAACTGACGAATTACAGCAATGATAAAAGCAAATGTAAGTGACTGCCATAAAACATAGAGATAAGGGTAATCAATTTCACTGTAGTTATAGGCAACAGTTTGAGAAAGTAGGGCATTGAAAACATTGAGCAATACTGTAATTGTTGCCACCCTCCGTGGGGCTTGCTGATAGGCAATAATGTTGATTATTCCATTGAATACCAAAACGATTCCCATGAATTGATCTCCTCGAATAAAAAAATCAAAGGCAAATCCAAGGAAAGCTACCATATTCAATAGGTAGAGTCTACTGTTTGTTTTGAACTTTTTCTTCATATTACTTAGAATTTAACCCTCAGTTGCAGTTTTATGTCCGACCGAGTGTTGGCATCGATTAACTCTTTTCCACTTCCAATCGTGTTTCTGTCATTCCAATAAGTTTGAGCATACCTTAACCATAAATCAACCCCTCTCCGTATTCTATATTTTGTCAACACATAAAATCTACTTCCTCTGCCATTGTACGCTGGTATTGAAAAGGCATACAAGACATCATTTTCATAGGCATATATTCTACTGTTGTATGAATCAGTTTCAAACAGAGCATACCTAAGTGAAAAGCTGAGTGGAAAGCTAAGCTTTTTATAGTGAATATCTTGATAAACCAATATGCCTTCTTCTTTGGACAAATCACCAATCTTGTAGCTGGTGTATTCAATTCGGCTACTGATTTTTATGGTCGAAGTAATTTGATAGCTGAAATTCAATCGATAATTGTCTTGAATTTCCTCAACAACCTTATTTATGCCTTCGACTGTTCCTGGCATGTTTTCTCCTTTGTTGCGTCGCCTGTACCTGAAATAGCTTTCCAATTGTTTCGAGGGTTTGTAAGTCAATTGACTGAAATACCTGTAGCCTTGGGAAGGCGCATCTGTCTGAAAGCGCAGCCATTTAAAAACAAATCGATCAGTGTAGGTGGACAGATTCAAATGAGCACTAAGTTTCGCTTCAATTCCAAAGAATGTACCTTGTTCGTTTGAGTTTACAGAACTCTCGCCAATGGCATTGCTTTGAATTGGCCTAAAGTTTCGATCAAAACTTCTTTGTTGAACGCCTAGTGATAAACGTGGGTCAACCACAGCTAAAGCACCTACCGTGTATGCATTTCCACCGTCAATACTGCTTGATGCCTCACCAAAAAGGTTTAGATTCTTGTACAGAAAATTAAAGTCAAAGCCATAATTTGTATTGGATTCATCCAATGCACTAAATTTATTGCGCAATTGTGTCCTTTGCCTAAAATCAGCATCTATTTCATCTTGTACTGCAGTCAAACCGATAGAAAAATTTCTTTTTGAATAACTTAAATGACCACCAAAAAAGCGATGCAGGACATTGTTTTTGCCCTCGAGTTCATTGGGGGTTCTATGAAATCCATCTTGTGAGAGAGAGGTTACTATTAATTCATTGCTCAAACTGTCTCGACCATCCTCATTACCATCTGTACCTTGAGAAGAATAAAAAAGTGTTATGTCGAAATTATATTTGGTGAGTGTGATGCCCCCGCCTCTTAAAAATAGATCTTCTTGAACAGAAGAGTATGGTCTTAGTTTAGGCGCATTTCTTTTCAATGAAAATACACTTGGAGTTCTTCCAAAAGCAAGTCCTGACCAAAAGGTCAATCCTTGACCAAACTGTGCTTGAAAGTCACCCAAGACCACTTGCTTGACAATACCTATATCTTGTGCAAAGATGTGTGCAGAATAAAAATCAAAACCATTTTTTTGGCTCCCCTTAAAAAATTCCTCTCCTGGGTCTTTTTCAGCCGTTAATCCAAGGCTTAACTTGTTGGCATACTGAAACCTAAAACGGCTATATATTCTGTCGGCATTGCCGAGGTATCTGGCATTAGGATTTTCCTGCAATTCTTGGATGTCAATTGGAGTGTAACCTACTTGCTCTTCTAGAATACGGCTGTATCTCAAGAAATACTGTGCCTGTCCCTCTTCAAAAAGAGATTTTACGTTCAACCGAGCTTGGTCTAAGTTTCCACCAACTATTGTGAATGGTTGAATTCGGCGGATATCCTCTATGTCAAATCCTGCAATTGTCTGCAGTTCTTCGAAGGTAATAAGATTGCCATTTCTTTCTATGTGCCTTAGTAAATTGTTGATTTGAATGCTATTGAGCAATCCGAGATTTTCAAGATCAATTTGTTTAGCCCTGTTTAAGTTAAGGGGTTTGTCAAAATAAAACTCGAGTTGCTCGAACAGTGTGGTGAAGTCTGCACTGCCTCCTTCATTGATGTCCAATAAAAAATCCACTCTTTCTTCAATGATATATCTTCTTTCATCTTCCAGTTCTTGCGAAAGAAGGCTAAAGCTGCTACAGAATAGCAATAGAAATAGGAGTTCAGATTTAAAAATGGAATTCATTCTATGTTGCTTGATGGTCTATAAGAAATGGAAATTTGAGGACTAAATCCAAGTCTTGAATCAAACGTTGAAGCAAAATCTATTTGAAAATTTTGGAGTAAAAGGCCAAATCCAAAGGTGCTTGTGGCCGGGTTTGAGGCATAGCCAGCTCTCAGGTGAAAGATTTCTGTAGCACGGTATTCAACTCCTAATAGAACATTAGCTTCTGTATCAATATCTTTTACAATTTCAGAAATCAAATCGACCTTTTTTGAGAATTGATATGCTGCTCCCAATTTTATGATGGTAGGGTATGCCTCACCTAATTCTTTAGTTCTTTTTGCACGATTTGGGTTTACTAAATAGGCGGCCGTAAGCAACTTATCATTTATCCTCGCCAGTATCCCTACATTACCGCTTAAACTGTTGTCACTTCCATAGCCCTCTCCAATGGTTGTAGACCTGTAATTCATCTGAATTCCTAAACTGAGATATTTACTCAATCTTTGTCCATAGCTTAATCCAATTCGATCTTCACGAAAGGCAGAGTAGCCAAATTGATTCAGACTAATACCAATTGCACCTGTATTGACTTCTTTTGCAAAGACTGTAGAACGAGAAGATAATTCGTTCAGTTGAAAACGGTTTTCGTAAGCAATACCAGTACCCCATTTTTTTAAGAATGCCATGGCAGCAGGGTTATTGTCAACCGCCCATTGATCCGTCCAAAATAGACTACTGCCTCCAACTCCTCCTTTCCGTGCACCAGTAGTATTGTCATCGTTTCCTGCGAAAAGCACCAATGAAGTGCCAATAAATAAGGATAGAAAGAGAATGCGCATAGCAATTGATCTTCAATGTTACTAAAGTAATTAAGATTGAGTAATGTAATTCGAATAAGGGTCAAATAGTAGAAGAGCATTCAGAAGTCAATGTTTATTCATCTATTTTTGCTTCATGCGAATGTTAGCAAAATTTATATTTTTTATAGGTGGATGGAAAGTAGTAGGTACTGTGCCAAAAGGAATAAAAAAGGCAGTTATGATTGCTGCTCCTCACACGAGCAATTGGGATTTTTTATGGGCTAGATTGGCTTTTTTTATCTTAGGAATAAGATTACGGTATACCATAAAAAAAGAACTTTTCTTTTTCCCATTAGGATATATCTTAAAAGCCCTAGGCGGGATTCCCATTGATCGTTCCAAAAAATCCAATATGGTGGAATTTATGATCAATCAATATCAAGCGTTTGGTGAGCTGATCTTGATGATTACACCTGAAGGAACAAGAAGCTATTCTCCTACTTGGAAGAAAGGGTTTTATTATATATCAGATGGAGCTAAGGTGCCTATCCTTCTTGGTTATTTGGATTATGCAAAGAAACACGCAGGAATCGGACCAATTTTTCAGACAACTGGAGATGTAGAAAAAGACATTAAAGAAATTCAATCTTTCTATCGAGGGATCACACCCAAATACCCTGAAAAGGGAGTGAAATATTGATCAACTTTTGACGGCAAGTTTAAAGCCTATGCCATGAATGTTGAGGATTTGAATGTTTTCGTCCATTCTAAGATATTTGCGTAGCCTTGAAATAAATACATCCATGCTTCTACCATTAAAATAATCGTCATTCCCCCAAATACTATTCAAGGCTTGTGTTCGACTCAAAACATCATTTTTGTGTAAACACAATAAAATCAGTAAGTCAACTTCTTTTTTCGTGAGTTTTTGCGTTTTATTTCCAAAACTCAGGTATTGATTGATGCTATCAAAATGGTATTTACCAATCGTGAATTCTGTTTCTTCAAGCTTATTGAACTGCAATTTTGGCGCTTTTAAGATGTTTTCTAGACGCAATTTCAGTTCTTCAAATTCAAAGGGTTTTGTTAAATAATCCCTTCCCAATTGTAAACCTTTTACTTTATCATTAATCATTGATTTTGCGGTAAGAAAAAGGAAGGGAAGTTCAGGCTTACTTTCAATCACTTCTTCGGCCAATTCAAACCCACCTAATTTAGGCAACATGATATCAAATACTGCAATGTCAAAAGTGGATTCAAGCGCCATTTTTAAACCAGCCTGACCGTCTTTGACCCAATGTACAGTGTAGTTGTTATGCTCGAGATAATCCTTGACTACGAAGCCCAAATTTTCGTCATCTTCAACTAAAAGAAGCGTTCGCTTATTCACTTTGTGTGTATTTTGGGAAATAGATTCTAAAGGTAGAACCTGACTTGGGTTCACTTTTTAATTGAATTTTACCACCATGTTGCCGGATCATTTTTCGAACATAATTTAAGCCAATGCCAAAACCTTTTACATCGTGCTGGTCACCTGTGGGAACGCGGTAGAACTTCTCAAAAACATGCCTTTGTTCCTCTCGACTCATGCCAATTCCGTTGTCTCGTACTCTTAAATAAAAGCCACCACCTTTGTCTGTTGTTGTGATTAAAACATGGGGCTTCTTTTCACAATACTTGATAGCATTGTCGATCAGATTGTATAATATGTTCGTGAGGTGTACTTCATCTCCGTAGATAAACGGCTTAGAAGCTTTTAAATCTTCTTCTATGGTGGCATCGTTGGCATCTAGTATTAAGGAGAATCCTTTGATCGTCTTTTTTATCACCTTGTGTAAATCTACTTTCTTCCGATCCAGATCTATCTTCTTTTTGTCCAGGGTGGCCATTTGCAATACCTTGTCGACTTGATTCTTTAGCCGTTCACTTTCTTCTTTTATGATTTTGGCATAATTTGCCAGGCGCTTAGGATCTTTGGCAATGTTTGGATTACTAAGTATTTCTGTGGACAATGAAATGGTGGAAATGGGTGTTTTCAATTCATGTGTCATGTTATTGATAAAATCTGTGCGCACCTCAGACAAACGCTTTTGCTTCATAATTGTCCAAATGGTGTAGCCAAAAAAGATCACCACCAAAAGCAGAAATATAGTCGACACTACCCAAATACTCATTTCTTCTACCATGTATAATTCTTTAGTTGGGAAATATACCCCAAAATAATGTGATCTTTTGTCCCATTTTTCATTGTTGGATGTACGATATACTAGACTCTTTGCTTCTGCTTTAAGATCTACATAATCTCCAAAAACAATGGAATCAGTAAAGCAATCGTAAACAACATATTCGAAATCAATGTCAAGGTTTCGTGCTTGAAATTCGCTTTTGATCAGATTCTCCAATAAATAAGGATGCAAGGTGTCGTTTGTTGCTGCTAAAAAATAATTCGAAGTGATTTGTTTAACAGGTTCGTAGATACCTGAGGAATCATTGTTTAGGCTTTGTACCTCGGAAACAACATTGGTTAAAGCTACATGCACCCGTTCATTGAATTGTTTTTCTTGAACGTTGAATGCTTTTTGCACCCAGAAGAGTTGAAAGCTGAATATTCCAACAACAGTGAAAGATGCAAAGAAAATTATTAGTCGAATATGCTTGCTATTCATGCTCAACGAAAATAAGTGATAAAGCCATTCTTCAGAAACCTTAACTTAATTTTAACACTTTGAATGCTTATGAAATTCCCTCAGTATAGAAAGTATAAGAATGGTCGTAGTTATTTTAAAATAGAAAACGAACTAAACTTCGTTGAATTGAAACTGCATGGTGAAAGCGTGGAGTTTTATACGATAGAGGCGAAAATTCTTCCTGATCGAAATTATATTCATGACATGTTGTATAATTATGAAATGAATTGGAAAAAAATCGATAAAGATGAGTTCGAAGCTTTCCGCGCTAAATATTCCGATGGCTGAAATTTTGCACACCCATCTATTCAACTTAATTTAGACCACGATTTAACCAATCTATACTTCATTTAAACTAGATCAATGAAAAAGAAAACTGTTTTATTTATCCTCCTTGCTCAAATGGCCTTTTATTATGCTTGCACAGATCCAAATAGCGTGGATGGTACACATGAAAATACTGAGGCAACAGTAGAAGAGCACAAAGATGATTTTAACTACACTGCTGATCGCTTTGCAGATTTAAAGGTAATACGCTACCAAGTTCCAGGCTTCGAAGAACTTCCGCTAGATCAAAAGAAATTATTGTATTATCTCTATGAAGCAGCCCTTTCTGGTAGAGACATTATGTATGAGCAAAACTATCAGCATAACCTTCAATTACGCAAGACGCTTGAAGCCATTGTTAAACAATCTGAGACCATTGAGGACAAGGAAGAATTGGAGAAATTAATGGTATTTGCCAAACGCTTCTGGTTTTCCAATGGAATCCATCACCATTATTCAAACCTGAAAATTGAAGCTGATTTTTCTTCTGATTTTTTTGAGAAAGTATTTGGGCAGCTTGACGAAGCTGCGCTGCCGCTTAGAGGTAACCAAAGCAGGGCAGACTTATTAAAATTACTGAATGATGTAATTTTTAATCCAGAGGTTGCTCCGAAGAAAGTTAATTTAGATCCTGAAGTTGATCTAGTACTTTCTTCTGCGGTTAATTT
>PAVT01000075.1 GCA_002713165.1 Verrucomicrobiota bacterium | reverse complement strand
TGGTCTTGAATTTTGCGGAAAATTTCCGTCTCGATTTTTTCATATTTGATAGTTAAATATAATACTTAACTATCTGTCTTAATTTCGGGGAGTATTATATTACTTATCAAATCATGTTGGTCGTACTAACCTTGATTTTAGTTGTATTTTCCATTTTATAGTCATGGAACAATGACGTCTTTACGCTCCAATTCTTTAACTGGGCCAATTTTCTCTAGGGCAGCTTTATCCACTTTGCTCAGGTCACCGTAAATGGCTAAAAGTGTAGGGCGATTTTGGATTTCTTTTTGATAAAAGGACAAAAGATCATCAAAATCCAATTGATCGTACTGAGCTTGAGCATACCGGTTTGGATCCTCTTTTAACCCCTTGATCATATATGCTTCCACAACCGAAGAAAGGTCCCTAAAATCAGGATAGGTAGACTGCTGCTTTAATTTAAGGTTGTTTTTTACCATTTCCATGCGCTTACGTTTGTCGGGCATGTTTTGGATCAGCTCATAAGCAACCGCTACTGCTTCATCTGTTTTGTCTGCTTGACAGCCCAAAACGGTGTAGAAATAATTGATGGTTTCAGGATAGCCCGTAAAGTCATAACCACCACTTGAAGCATAGGCTAAGGAGCGGTATTCCCTGATTTCCTGCGTTAACAGTCCGCTAAACCCGCCACCGTAATAGGTGTTAAACAATTGCATGCGTGGGTAATGCGGCAACTCAAATGGAGAAGCAGTGCGAATAAAGAACACAGTATTTTGAACCATGTTCTTGTTGTTGAGCAAAATCACTTCATTTTTCTCTATAGGCAGCATGGTCAAATGTTGATCCAGTTGAGAGGGGGCATCCCAATTCAGGCTTAGTTGTTTTTTCAGCAAGTTCGATAAATCATCTGCTGAGCTTTTGCCTGTAAAATGAATGCTTACGGCTGTGTTTTTAACCGCCGAAAATCCTTCCATAAGTTGATCTGCCGAGCCGTTTTTAATCGACTTTAAGGAAGGTCGGTTGAGCAAAGGTGCTTTTTCGCCATACAATCTGCTTTGTACCATGGCACGTCCATGCAACAAACCATCTTCTTTCTCTACTTTTCGATTGGTTTTGTAAGTATTGGCCAAGATTTTTAGTTTATCATCTTCAATGATTGGTGCTTGAATAAAGCCATTTAGCTTTTCCAATACGGTGGCTAAATTGTCTTCCAAACCACTTAAGCTCAGCGTAAAGTAGGAGCCACCAGCTTCTACGTTCAACAGGCTTCCTAGGAGAGAAAGCTCTTCTCTAAAAGCATTGGCGCTTTGACCTTTTGGATGTGCATAGTCAAACAGTTCTGCAAGCAATTCCAATTGTGGGTCGATGGATGTACCGCGATGAAATCGAATTTGCAGCGAATAAATGTCATTGATCGGGTTGTTAACTGCATACAACCTACTCTCCTTGCCCAAGGAAACTATGGCTACATCATTTTGAAAATCGATGAATTTGTTTTTGATTTCGTCGGTAGGAATTGTGTTAAACATTTTTGCATATTCCGACTCTTGGCTTTGGTCCACTGTTACAGGCTTGAACTTTGGCTTGTCTAATTTTTGCTTTTTAGGAAAGCCTGTTCGGCTTTGCATGACAAAATAGTTGTCGCCTAAATAAGCCGTTGCCAGCTCCATAATTTTTTTTTTGGTGACAGCTTTGATCTTTGATGGATAGCTTGCAATATCCTCCCATGTTTTCCCTTTTCTAAATGCATTGGACAATAAATATCCTCTTCCTTCAAGATTTTCTACTTGACGCTGAAAATCTTTGTACATCTCGTTTTTTACGGATTGCAAAAATTCCTCAGAAAAATCGCCGGTTTTTAATCGCTTTATTTGTTCGAGAACTAAACGTTCGCCTTTCTTCAAGGATTGTCCAATTATTTTAGGAATAAAGACGACTTGCTGATTCCCAGCTTCATCTTTAATCTCTCCAAACGAAAAGATCTCCATCAATTTGTTTTTCTGCTTTAATTCGTCTAATAAACCAGTCCGAGATTCATTCTGTAGGAGGTATGAAATCACCTCCATGCCGGTTTGGTCTTTGTGAAAAGAGGGCACCGTATGCCATCCCATTATGCCTACCTTTATGGGAGTGATTCTATTCTTGATCAGCTCTCTGCCTATAAAAGCCCGCGGTGCTTTGATTTCTTTTGCAGGCAGCTCTCCAGACTTTAGTTGTCCAAAGGTTTTTTCAATCATAGGTCGAAGGTCCTCTGCATCAAAATCACCCGCAATGATCAGGGCCATGTTATTGGCCACATAATAATCTTCAAAGTATTGATACATTTTGGTGAGGGAGGGATTTTTTAAATGTTCTACAGTGCCTAAGGTGAGGTTTTCTCCATAAGGATGACCTTTATAAAAGGCTTGATCAAAGGCTATAAGCACTCTTCGCTGTAGATTGTCCATGGCCCTGTTTTTTTCTTCATACACCACTTCCAATTCTGATTGAAAAGAGCGGAAAACTGGCTCCATAAAACGATGCGCATAGATGTCGAGCCATTTGTTGATTTGATGGGTGGGAATGGTATTGAAATATATCGTAAGGTCATTGCTTGTAGTGGCATTGATGCCTGTGCTTCCTATGCTCTTGAGCAATTTATCAAATTCATTGGGCATGGCATATTTCGAAGCTGCCAAGGAATGTGTGTTGATGGTGGCTTGAATCTTTTCTCTTTTTTCTTCATCCTCAGTTTTTCCCAATTGATCGTAATAGTAATACACAGAATCCAAATGAAACTTTTCCTTTTCATAGTCAATGGTCCCTAAGGTTGTTGTTCCTTTGAACAAGAGATGTTCTAAATAATGCGAAATGCCGGTGGCATCTGATGGATCGTTCTTGCTTCCAGTGTTGACTGCCACAGAGGCAGCTATTTTACTTTGTTTAGGGTCAGGGTTCAGCATCACTGTGAGCCCATTATCCAACTGGTATTGAATAACCTTTAATTGTGCATTGGCAGTTGTGAAGAAAATTAAGAATATGACGAGGAGTAATAGGAAATCGTAGTTGTTTTTCATAACAGTTAAATTGAACCACTAAACTACCACTCAAAATTATCTTCGTCAAACCATTTTTGATGGAGGGTCAACACTTGCTCAATCACATCTCTTGCACAAGCCTGTCCACCTTCTTTTGGAGATATATAATGGCAAATGGATTTGACTTCATGAGCAGCATCAAGAGGGCATGCAGCAAAACCCGCCTTTTGCAAAACAGGCTAATCAGGTATGTCGTCGCCCATGTACAACACTTACTCACTAGACAGTTGATACTTTGCAAGCATTTTTTCATACACTTCCAATTTACTCTTTGCTCCAAGATTAATCTCTGTTACTCCCAATGTGCTCAACCTTTTGCGAACTCTTTTAGAAGTGCCTCCACTAATAATGATAAGGTTATAGACTTTCTTGAATGCTTATTAGATCGCATAACCGTCTTTGATGTTCATTCGTCGAATTTGAGCCCCGTCAGGATGAGTCCGTACAGAACCATCACTAAGTACTCCATCAACATCAAACGTAGAGGTGTTGATTATATTCAAGGTACCTTTAAGATTCCCCAACTTCTTTTTCTTTTTGGGCTGAAAGTATGCTTTTGGTGATGATCTCATAAATCTCCTGGTAGTCTGGATGTTGATTGAGGTATTCGATGTGACTATCTAACACATTTCGGTCATCTCTAACAGCGGGACCGGTTTGAGCATTGATCGGACGTTCTGTTTTAATCTTATCAGCTGTTTTTTCAAGCAGAGGACGAATAATTTCAAAAGAGATTTTGTGTTCACGCAAAATATTGTCTGCGATGTGGAACATATGATTGGTGAAATTATTTGCAAATACTGCCGCAACATGCAATGCTTTTCGTTTATCCGAATCCATGGAGTACACTTTGTTCGAAAGGGAGCGTGCTAAACTCAACATAAGATTTTCCATTTCATTATTGTTGGCTTCTATACAAATGGGGATAGGCGCCAAGCTTTCTGTTTCGTTTTTAGAAAATGACTGAACTGGGTAAAAGATACCATACTGTTTAAAGCCAGCATGTGCAAAAACATCTATGGAGGTTGATCCTGAGGTATGCACTATGGGCTTGTCTTTGATATTAATTTGTGCAACTACTTCCTGTAAAGCATCATCGTTGACAGCAAGAATGATCAAGTCAGTTTCTTTGCTCAATGCACTTAAATTGGTAGTAAAATCACAGTTCAAGGTTTGGCTAAGCAACATGGCAGAATGATGCGTCCTGCTGTAAATTTCATGGATTAAATATCCCGCTTGTCTAAACGCCAAGCCAAAATTGTGTCCAACATTGCCAGCTCCAATAATGCTGACAGATTTTACATGTTTTTTTGCATTCATAAGGCAATAATTTAACTCTTTGATAGTCGATTTCGCACCGCAATGAGACTTCCTAGCACCATGACAATGCAGCCGATCCACAATACATTGATGTACGGAAATACTATGGCTTGCATGATGACAAAATCACTGGAATTTCTGTTCTTTTCGGCAATGAGCACAGAGAGTTTCTCTGTTTCAGGATCCACACCACCAAAGCCAAAGCGAATGCCCAAAACATCGATTTCATCATCTATGCTAAAGATTTGATTTCCACGGATCACCATGATGGGGGTTGCATTGAAGGATTCACCTTCCATGGTAGAAGCACGAATGTTCAAACCCAAAGCAATGTCATCTTCCAGCAGTCCTAAACTGTCCATATTGATGCTGCGCTCGAAATCAATCAATTGAAGAATTGCATTACTAGTGTACAAGGAGTCACCGACTTGCATTTTTACCGTATCTGCTTCTCTGTATTTATCCAAGGCAGTAGAATCTAGGTTCTCGATATCTGCATAGGTAATGTGTGTAAAGATGTCTTCGTTCCAAAAATGCTCAGTCGACGGTTCTGGGACATTGCCCATTTGCTCATTTAGCTGAATGAAAGGTGCAAGGCTAAATTGTTTTTCATACTTGCCTTCTGTATTGACCTTCAAATAATCCATGTCGTAATAGATGTATTTGTCTTCGACGCGTCGATTTTGATAGGTTACATAAAAGGGTTCCATCAAGACAGTATCACCTTTCAGCAGCATCACGTTTTCTTGATTGGCATTTTCGTTGTTTTCAAACTTTAGGTTGACTGCACTTCGGTTCTTAGAAATGATTTTTTTGTTGCCAGCCGACAAGACAGAACCTAAAATCACCAAAGCGAAGCCTACGTGGGCCAATGCAGACCCTCCCCTTTTTATCTTTCCCTTCAGAATGCGGACAAAGTAGTCTGCATTTGCGAGGGCTGCGAACAATGAAGTAAACAAGAGCAGGTTGATGAAAAAAGCATCAATTTGAAGCAAATACTCAAAGCCAATTGTGCCCAATAGCGCAATGATCAATGCTGGACTAATTTGTTTGAAGAAGGGTTTTACTTCTGTTTTCTTGTACTTCAAAAATTGACTTATCCCTACAAAAAAGGTCACCAATACAGCCAAGGGCAATTGCCACGAATTATAATGTTCAATTGGTTCTGCTGGCGGTGCCAAGGATGTTCCAAATAAGTTATTAATGACTGGAATAGAAGAGGAAAGAGTAATCTGAAATGCGGAGATGACCAAGACAAGAGCACCTAAAAAAATCCAAAACTCCCTGCTCCAAAAAGCGTCTTCTTCGGTCTTGCGAAGAAATTTCCACCCACGACTAAAAAGTGCGAGCAATGCAATGAACAAATAAAAGAGCAAGAAAATAATCAATTGACCTGACAAACCATCTGCAAAGGAATGCACAGAAGTTTCTCCCAAGATTCCACTTTTTGTAAGGTAGGTTGAATACACCACCAGAAGGAAAGAAAAGAGCGTAAGCGCAAATGCGGAAAACATAGAGCGCATTTTTTTACGATTGATAAGCATCAAATGGCCTGCAGCAACAAGTACCAGCCAAGGAACCAATGAGGAATTCTCTACAGGGTCCCAGGCCCAGAAGCCCCCAAAGCTCAAAGCTTCATAAGCCCAGGCTCCACCCATAAGTATGCCTAATCCTAAAATGGCTATTCCAAAATAGGTCCACGGGAGGGCTGGTTTTATCCAAGCTTGATATTCTCGTTTCCAAAGTGCTGTGATTGCATAAGCAAATGGGATTAAGGTCGTAGAGAAGCCAAAAAATACGGTTGGGGGATGAATGGTCATCCAATAGTTCTGCAAGAGTGGATTCAGTCCGTTTCCTTCTACAAACTTCAAGTACTCTGGATTACTGACAAAAGGCAATCCCAGCATGTCAGGATGCTCACGCAACAGTACAAAAGGGTTGCTACCAACTTGTAGGTCAAATGGAAAGATGCCAAGCAGCATAGCCATCAAAAAAGTTTGCACGGAGGCAAAGACCAAGAGTACACCACCTTCCCACTTTTTTGTGGTGAAAATCAATATATTCGCCAAAAATACATTCCAAAACGCCCAAAGCATTGTGCTGCCTTCTTGGCCTTCCCAAAAACAGGAGAGGATATAGCGCATCGGTAAATCTGAGGAGGAATGCCGCCACACATAATAGTATTCAAAGGCATGGGTGTAAATCAAGTAAAAAAGAATCGCAACAAATCCCAGAAAGGAAATTGAGTGAATTCTAAAACTGCTTCTTGCCATTCTTTTCCAAGACGCATCCCCTATGCTTACATCAGAAATTTTCCAATTGGAATAGGTGGCAATGAGTGCACTGACAAATGAAATAATGATGAGAAGTTCTCCAATTTGACCTGCGATTAGGTTTTCTCCTATGTATTCCGTCATGTTTATTAGGCGCTTTCAGCAGTAATTTCTATCAATTCTTCCGCTTTTCCGTCGTTGTATTTAGAAGGACATTTCATCAGTATCTTTTTTGCACGAAAATGATCCTCTGCCATAACACCAGTGATCACAACTTGTTCCGAGCGCTCAAAGTCTTGTGGTTTTGCTCCCTCAAAAACGACTTTATGCTCAACTCCATTGTTGTCTAACATAAAAAAGGAGAACTCATTGGCGTTCACTTCTGGAGCATAGTCAATAGCTTTATCTTTATTCAATTGCCCCACCACTTGAAACTCTTTATTTGGAAATTGTTCAGCGGTAGAGAAATCTGCATAAGTGGCGGCATCTGATATTGTGCTGATGATAGCACCAATAGCCACGGCAATCACAATGATTGCGATAATGTGTGTTTTCTTCATTTTTGTTTCAATTCTTTTTCTAATCGTGTCAACTTTCTATCAATGCTAATTAGGTAAACAATCAAGCCAATAAGTATGGTAAGCAAAACACTTACCACAACATAAATTTTTCCGTTTGACCGCATCACATCGGCCATTTCGATTTCATTGGCATTGCTCAGAAGATTGAAAAACATTAAAAGAAGTGTCAATAATATCCTCATAAACTTAAATCTTGTTGCAGTTTGCGTTTCCTTAATCGCAGGCTATACATCCACCATCCAAGTAGAATCCAAGCCAATACTGCAGGGTAAAACACTAATTTCATATTGTTGTCCAAATCATAATTGTTGAAGCCCGGGTTTCCGCCATTTCCAGGATGCAAGGAATCGGTCATTCTTGGCAATATGCCAATAAATACGATCAACAACACAAAGGCAAAAATGTTATATACTGCAGATATTCTGGCTCTTTTTTGTTCATCTTCCAAAGAAGCGCGCAATACCAAATATGCCATGTAAATCAACATGGTGATGGCCGAGCCGTTCAATTTAACATCATTGGTCCACCATGCACCCCATGTATATTTCGCCCAAATGCTTCCCGTAATTGTTCCTAAAATTCCAAAAACAATTCCGGTGTTGACCAGTTCTATGGCTTTAGTGTCTGCCTCTAAGTCGTTTTTTGAAAGTTCCTTGACACTGTTGACAGTAGACATGAAAAATAGAAATATCATGCTGAACCACATGGGCACATGAAAATAAAGATTACGAATGCTTTCGTACAATATATGTTGGCGGGGTACTTCAATCAATAATCCTCCGATGAGGGTGTAAATGAGCAAAATAACTGTAACGACTTTCCACCAATTTCTCATCGAAAATGAGTGATTTTAAATGAAGTAATGCTAGCTGTTTTAGCTCCGCCAAAGGTACGGAAATAATACATACGACAAGCTGTATACTAAGAGGTTCAGCAAGGCCAAAACCAAGAGATATGGACCAACTTCATCCCAAGAAAAGCCCAATCCACAATACATGCTCGCTTTAATGGCAGTAAGCAAAGAGGGGAGCATAATCGGAAATGCTAAAATGGCTGTCAAGGCAGCATTGTTATTCGTCTTGGACGCAATGGCTGAAACCAATGTTAAAGTTGATGAAAGTGCGCTACTGCCCAACAAGATGACCCAAATGAAAATTCCAACATTCTCCAAAGGATTTCCTAACAGAAAATGAAATAGCCCAAAACTCAACAGGCCAACAATCATCAATAGCAAGGTGTTGTAAATCAGTTTGGAAAAAATGATTCCTTGAGGACTGCATAAACTATAGTAATAAAGAAACTGATTGGATGATTCTCGCTTAAAACTATTGATGCTAGCATTGGTAGCAGCAAAGAGCAAGACTACCCAAAAGATGGCCAACCATGTTGAAAGATCTTCTATTTGGTGAAAGACCAAATACACCACAAAAACAGTGGAAATTACATACAACAGTATACCATTGAAACTAGCTTTTTCGCGCCATTCCAATTGGACATCCTTTCGAATGAGTGCAACTATTTCATCTAAGTGATTGATGGGCTATTTTTGTGCCAAATTTAGCCAGGATATATCATGCAAAACATCATTCCCTTTCACCCAGAACATCTTTCGGACGTCATGGAGGTTTTCGACAGCAATGTTCCTTCGTTTTTTGACCCTTCTGAAAAAGCTCAATTTGAAGACTTTTTCCAAAGTTTTTATGGTGGGGAATACTTTATATATCATGAAGACGACACTATTTACGGAGCTGGAGGCTATTGCACTCAGCAGCCGGGAGAAGCAAGAGTCGTTTGGGTAATGGTGGATCATCAACATCATGGAAAAGGAGTAGGCAGGGCATTGATGAAATATTTTGAAAATGTGATCAGAGTGAAAGGGGAGTTTCAAAAAATATCACTCAAAACCTCGCAACTTACAGATGAGTTTTACAAGAAGTTAGGGTATAAAACCCTGTATACCGAAGATGACCATTGGGGCGAGGGCTTGGATTTAGTATACATGGAAATGGAACTTTAATCCCTTTCAAGCATAGTTTTCCATCGATCGGCAAGTACCGTAGCTTGTTCGACATAGATTCTCATTGCATTTAGGTAGTTCTTGTAAATCAACAAATAGAAATTGGTGGCCATATTTCTAAATTGCGGATCATTGGCAATGTAATCATAATAGCGTTCGTCTTCAATGCCCAAGATCATGTTAGGATACCATGGTTTCTCGTTTTTCCAAACATTCAAATTGGAGCGAATGTCGGTTTTTATCATATCGTTGAGCAATTCAATCCCAGAGATGAATCTTGAATAGAAAAACTTAGTATCATGGATCAGGCTGTCTTTTTCAGTTTTTAGATTAGTGTCGAATTCTTTTAGAATGGTATACCCAATCACATTGGGCTCGAAGGTAACAATCAGTGAGACTAATGATTTACAATCTGCACAGGCCTTTACATCATCGACATCCATGGAATCGGCCATGATCCTTTTATAAATGGTCTCTTTTGGCTCATAATGCTTGATGACGCCATTTACAATGGCCGTGTCTAAAGTGAGGTCTTCAATGATTTGCACCGCTGTTTGGTCAATTTGATTGTTCAATTGCCCCTCATGGTACCAGTTGCGAATGATTAGGGCAATGAGGATGCTGACCACCACAAGCACTATCTCTCCAAAGGTCTAATTAAATAATTTTCAAGTCTTTGATATTGATGAGCTTCAAACGTTGTTTGTTGAGTATTGGAGCCATATTGATGTATTAGTTTTTTGCATTATTTGGCATGGCTGCTTTCCATCCCGAATTCAACTGTACAGATAAATCCTCAATGAGTTTTTTGTTTTCTTCAAGCTTCGAAATGTTTTCGTTTTCATCAGGATCGGTTTTACCATCGTACAATTCATTGGTAACATAAGTGCCTTTTTTCCCTTTATCTGCATCCCATTCATACCACTCTACATAGTGGTAGCGTTCAGTCTGTATGGAATACCCCATATACCTTTTTCCGTCTGGACTCACCTTAGGCCTTCGGTGAAATTGACTGAATGCAGCGCTTTTCCACGGTTGTTCTGGATCCTTCATGAGGGGTACAAAGCTACTGCCCTGCATATAATCTGGAACTTCAATTCGTGCCAATTCGCACAAAGAAGGATACATGTCAATGAGTTCTGTCAGTGCAAAGCTCTGCCTACCGGGGTTTTCTTGCCCTGGACTGCGAATGATCATGGGCACATGAATGTCTATGTTGTAATTGGTTTGCTTGCACCAACCGTTGTGCTCGCCCAATTTCCAACCATGATCTCCCCACACTATGATGATGGTATTGTCATAAATGTCCAAATCTTTGAGGTGTTGAATGACCTTGCCAAATTGTGCATCCACATAGCTAACACTCGCATAATAACCCTGCTTCAATGTGCGTGCAGTGTCTTCACTCATAATGTTTTCTAGAGGATGTTTTAGATGCTGAAAGCCGTCGTATCCACGCAGCTCGTACATGGAATTCATGGTCATTACTGGCGCTTCCTTGGGTGTAAAAGGGTTGGTCGCTAAAGGAAGGCTGTCTCTGTCGTATAGATCCCAATACTTTTTTGGAACAGCAAAAGGCAGGTGCGGACGAAAGTAGCCGAGGGCTAAATAAAACGGTTGCTCCTTTTTGGCCAGTCGGCTTAACGTTCGTTTTGCCAATTCTGTTTGTGCGCCATCATAATAGAGGGTGTCGTGCACCTCTTCCATTTCCCAAGCAGGTCCATTGTTCCAACCGTCTGCATAATACTCTGGATATTGAGCGACTTTGGCATCTCTTTTAATTTTCTGCAAGCGTTGAGTTTCTTTATTTACATAGAAGGTTTCACCATCTCTCTTCAACCATTCTTTGCGTTTGTACTGTTCTGGGCGCAAATCAGGCTCATCCCAAGATACGGAGTCGGGCATGTAATTGTGGAAAATCTTACCAATGCATGCGGTATAATAACCGTGCTTGCTAAAATGTTGAGGCATGGTCACAATGTTGGGGTGCAGCTTACGGAATTTGTCTCCAAGATGCCAGACTCTGCTAGAATCAGGACGGATTCCTGTCATTAAACTTGCACGGGAAGGTGCACAGACAGCTGCTTGACAGTAGGTTCTTCGGAAGGTGGTGCCTTCTTGTGCAAAGGCATCTATGTTGGGCGAATGGATGTATGCATTGTCATACACGCCTAGATTCGGTCCTAAATCGTCTATAGAAACGAACAAGATGTTAGGTTTTTGAACTTTTGGGGAACTTTTGGGGTGTTCCTTCTCGTCACAACCAATGAGCAGGAATCCAATCGATAAAAGAAAGTAGCAAATTTTCATCTGAGTTATTGAATTACGAAGATAATAGGGGAATTATAAAAACAACAAGCTTGTTGAGTTATTATAACTATAATTTAAGGAGCAAGGCTTTACCAATTCTATCTACTGATGACCAATAGCCTACTGTCACTGTGATACACGAAGCCTACTTACAGCAGGCAAGCGGTCTATATTGACAGTAGGTTCAAAGAAGAGTTATTTATTTTTGGTCAATGTAAGACTACCGCAGTCGTTCCTCCTTCGTAGTGACCAAAAAAGGGGAGGTCATTGCGAACGTAGTGACGCCCTCCAGCTGCGGGCAGAAAACCTCAATGGGGAGGACATTTAGTCAGTTCAGATAGACCTACCAGCAGCAGATAGGCTTCGCTATCACTCGCTATAAACTTAAGCCTACTGTCACTGGGAGGCACGAAGCCTACTTACAGCAGGCAAGCAGTCTATATTGACAGTAGGTTCAAAGAAGAGTTATTTTAACGTGATTAATGGATAAGATAAAAAGAAAATCATAGGAGACATTTTAGTATATTAGTAACTGAAAAACATTTAGTTACACTTAAAACGAACTCCTATGAATGAAGATAAAATTATTGAAATTTTTGTAGCCATTGACGATTTCTACCT
>PAVT01000074.1 GCA_002713165.1 Verrucomicrobiota bacterium | reverse complement strand
GTAGCACTTTGTATGGTCCAATACTCTGACATCATGACCTCTTAATTCTGCTGCAATCACTAAACGCGATGTAGAGTAGAGGTTTGGGTTCCTAGAAAGGATTATTATTTTCATTGTTTTTTTATGTTATTTATCGAAACATCAACAAGGAAGCCCTTTCCTAAAAGCTTTCTGCCTATAAGCACAGGAAATTTCATTTTCTTTCTGTTGGTCAAACTTAAATCTGTTATTCTTTTTTTTCCACCAATCAACAAGATGGTTTTTATAACAAAGCGCTCTTCTAACCTTCCATTACTGCTTCTTACTCTTTTTCGTTTAAAATTGCTGCTTTCAATGATTTGTGGTATATACCCTTTGATGCTTGGATCAAGAAGGTCGAATTTTAGAATTTCATGACCATCAATATTTTCTGTCCAAATCTTATGTGCATGTATTGCGCTAGAATAAGCACCAGTATCTATTTTAGCTTCAATTGAAGATATGTTCAATTCAGGGAAGCTCACGGACTCATAACGACCCAATACGATTTTGGGCAACTTCTTTTTTTGCAATTGACTTAACTTAACAATATCTTGTTCTTCTTTATGCTGAACCATTATAATTGCACAAATTTGTCAAAAATTAAACGAAAAGAATGTCAGACGATAAGAAAGTAATTTTTTCTATGGTAAATGTTACTAAAACCCTGCCCTCAGGCAAGGCGATACTTAAAGACATCTACCTTTCATTTTATTATGGAGCAAAAATTGGTATCATTGGTTTAAATGGTTCAGGGAAATCGACCCTGTTGCGCATTATCGCTGGTGAGGAGCAATCCTACCAGGGTGATGTGGTGTTTTCGGATGGATATACTGTGGGCATGTTGCCTCAAGAACCGCAGCTGGATGAGGCTAAAACTGTCCGAGAAATAGTTGAGGAAGGAGCGTCTGAGACAGTTGCTGTATTGAAAGCATATGAAGAGGTCAACGAAAAGTTTGCTGATCCTGATGTGTTGGCAGATGGTACCAAAATGGAGCAATTAATGAATGAACAAGCGAAATTGCAGGAGAAGATAGATGCTTTAGATGCTTGGGAATTAGACACTAAACTAAACAGGGCAATGGATGCATTGCGTTGTCCCGATGCAGAAGCAAAAATTGCGAATCTCTCAGGTGGAGAACGTCGCAGAGTTGCCTTGTGCAGATTATTGCTTAAGGAACCAGACATTTTACTGCTCGATGAACCTACGAACCACCTGGATGCGGAATCTGTGTTTTGGTTAGAACAGCACCTGCAACAATACAAAGGAACGGTCATTGCCGTAACACACGATAGATACTTTTTGGACAATGTAGCAGGTTGGATTTTGGAATTAGATAGGGGAGAAGGAATACCTTTTAAGGGAAATTACACTTCTTGGCTTGATCAAAAATCTAAACGACTTAAACAGGAGGAGAAACATGAGAGTAAGCGCCGAAAAAATTTGGAAAAAGAATTGGAATGGTCGAGGATGAACCCCAAAGCCAAAAGAAGTCGTTCAAAAGCAAGACTGAACAATTATGAAAAGCTTTTAAATGAAAGTGGCAAAGAACAAATACAACAACTTGAAATTCCTATACCATCAGGCCCAAGATTAGGAAATGAAGTGATTGAAGCGAAAGGAGTGAACAAGTCATTCGACGATCGTATTTTAATTGAAGATTTAAAATTCAAATTGCCACCTGCAGGAATAGTGGGAGTAATCGGACCAAACGGTGTTGGAAAAACCACCCTCTTTCGTATGATTATGGGTGAGGAACAGGCCAATTCTGGTGATTTTATCGTGGGAGAAACTGTAGAAATTGGTTATGTTGATCAGACTCACAAATCCATGGATCCTGAAAAAACGGTTTATCAGGTAGTTTCAAACGATCAAGAGCAAATAGAAATTGGGGGCAAGATCATCAATTCTCGGGCATATTTGTCAAGATTTAATTTTAACGGTGGAGATCAAAATAAAAAAGTTGGAGTGCTTTCTGGTGGAGAACGTAATCGTTTACATTTGGCCATGACCCTCAAGACCGAAGCCAATGTGCTGCTATTGGATGAGCCAACCAATGACATAGATGTCAATACATTAAGAGCATTAGAAGAAGGCATCGAAAATTTTGCGGGTTGTGCAGTTGTCATTTCTCATGACCGTTGGTTTTTGGACAGAATTTGTACACATATTTTAGCGTTTGAAGGTGATGCGAAAGTGTATTTCTTTGAGGGAGGATTCTCTGAATATGAGGAGAATAGAAAGAAAAGGCTTGGTGATCAGCCCACAAAATTCAAGTATAGGAAATTGATGAAATAATTATGGGCGGAACTGTAAGAACTCCTAAGGGGATGCGTGATTTCTCTCCTGAAATCATGGCCAAGCGAAATTATATTTTCAATACGATTCGAAAGTATTTTGAACTTTACGGTTTCGAGCAAATCGAAACTCCCGCGATGGAGTTGCGTGAGACCCTTACTGGTAAATATGGTGAGGAGGGAGATCGATTAATATTCAGTGTATTGAATTCTGGAGATTTTTTAAAACGGATTGTTGACCAGGAGTTGATTGATCGTAATTTATCTGAACTGGCTGTAAAACTATCAGATAAAGCACTAAGATATGATTTGACAGTACCATTTGCACGCTATGTCGTACAGCATCAAAACGAAATTACTTTTCCTTTCAAAAGATATCAAATTCAACCTGTATGGCGGGCAGATCGTCCTCAAAAGGGAAGGTATCGAGAGTTTTATCAATGTGATGCTGACATTATTGGATCAGAAGCCTTGATCAATGAAGTTGAGTTGATAAAAATATTTGACGATGTTTTAAGCGGATTAGGGCTTAAAAAGTTTAGCATACAGATAAACAATCGCAAGGTATTGTCAGGAATTGCCGAGGTCATTGGCCGAACGGACAAGATCGTGGACATCACTGTAGCCATGGATAAACTAGAAAAAATCGGCAAGGGAAAAGTAAATGAAGAATTGAGTCAGAAAGGGCTTTCAAATAATGAAATTCAACAGATTCAGCCCTTGTTTGAATTGAAGGGATCCAATGAAGAGGTGATTTATCAGTTATCTGATTTCTTAAGAAATTCTGAAATTGGACAAGAGGGCATCGGAGAACTGAAATCAATTTTAAACGCAGTAGAAAGGTGTGGATTAGACAATGCTGAAATAAACATTGATGTTACCTTGGCGCGTGGCTTAGATTATTATACTGGCGCCATATTTGAAGTTATCACAAATGAGGTAAAAATGGGCAGTATTTGTGGAGGTGGCCGTTATGCAGATTTGACAGGCATATTTGGATTAAAGAACATGTCTGGCGTGGGGATCTCATTTGGTGCAGACCGAATTTATGATGTGATGGAACAACTTAATCTATTTCCTGCTTCACTGTCTCAAAGCACTCAACTACTTTTCGTCAATTTCGGCGAGAAAGAAGAAAGTTATTGCATTTCGCTGTTGCATAAAGCAAGAGCAGCTGGGATAAGGTCTGAACTATTTCCTGAAACTGCGAAGCTCAAAAAGCAACTGAAGTATGCCGATCAAAAAAATATACCGTATGTTGTAATGGTAGGCGAAGAAGAGATGAGTAGTGGTTTGCTGAGCTTCAAAGAAATGCAAACAGGGAAGCAAGAAAAATTAGATTTTCTCTCCATCCTTAAACGAATAGAATCATGAGTGTTGTCTTCCATTCCATCGGTGCTGAATTTCTTAGCTTAAGTCAAATACAATCAATTCTTAGTGAGAACAAAAAATTGATGTTAAGTGATGAAAGCAGTGCAAAAATTGAGAGTTGTCGAGCATATCTAGATACCAAAATTGAGCAATCAGTAGATCCAATATATGGAATCAATACAGGTTTTGGCAGTTTGTGTGATACTGAAATTTCATCACAAGATTTGCGACAACTGCAAGTCAACCTTGTTCGTTCACATGCTTGTGGCTTGGGAGAAGAGGTGCCAAATGAAATTGTAAAATTGATGTTGTTGTTAAAAATACAAGGATTGTCTCAAGGGCATTCCGGTGTTAAACTCGACACTGTAGAGCGATTAATTGCGTTTTATAATGCGAATGTCACTCCAGTCGTTTACAAAGAGGGGAGCTTAGGAGCTTCAGGTGATTTAGCACCTTTGGCACATCTGGCACTGCCCTTATTAGGCGAGGGGGAAGTCAATTTTGAAGGTAGGCGAATGCCAAGTTCGGAGATCAACAAACAGCATGGATGGAAACCCATTGAATTGGCTTCCAAAGAGGGCTTAGCTTTGCTTAATGGAACGCAATTTATGAGTGCCTACGCCACTTTTATTCTTTTAGAATTGGATAGACTTACACATTGGGCAGACCTCATTGCAGCAGCATCAATTGATGCATATGATGGAAGCTTGAGTCCCTTTCATCCACTCGTTCATGAGGTTAGACCTCACAAGGGCCAAAAAGAGACTGCTGCTCAAATATTGAATCATTTGCATGATTCTGAAATTGCTCGACAAAAGAAAACGACTGTTCAAGATCCTTACTGCCTTCGCTGTATTCCGCAGGTTCATGGCGCGACTAAAGACACCATTGACTATGCAAGAGGCGTGGTTGAGATAGAAATTAACGCTGTCACAGACAATCCAACAATTTTTGAGAAAGAAGAGATGGTAATATCAGCTGGTAATTTTCATGGACAACCTTTGGCTTTGGTACTTGATTTTTTAGCCATTTCCACAGCGGAAATAGCTTCTATTTCTGAAAGAAGAGTTTATAAATTATTGGGAGGGAAAAGAGGTTTACCTCCATTTTTAGTAAACAATCCCGGACTCAACTCGGGATTTATGATCGTTCAATATGCTGCCGCTTCCATCGTAAGTCAAAACAAGCAATTGGCGACACCTGCTTCTGTAGATACCATCGATTCATCAAATGGGCAAGAAGATCATGTAAGTATGGGCGCAAATGCTGCTACTAAGCTTTTCAGAGTATTAGAAAATTTAGAAAAGGTGCTGTCCATTGAATGGTTGACTGCTTGTCAAGCCCTTGATTTTAGGGATAAAGCATCTTCAACTTCCATAGAGGCTTTAAAATCAGAGTATAGACAAATTGTTCCCTTCGTTGATACCGACATGATCATGCAACCGCTTTTTAGCAAGAGCATTGATTTCATAAAATCTATGGAACTAAGAAAGTTGTAATTTAAGTGGTAGAATCTTCTTTACCTAAGTCTTCAAAACTTACGTCTGAGAATTCATTTTTACTTTCTCCGTTATCAGCAACATTAGGAGTATCTTCCTCCTTGCTTTGCTCTCTTTGTGCTTCTAATTCTGCACGACTTACAATTTCCTTTCCTCCATTCAATTCTGAAATTTTATCGAGTGTATGGTTTAAATTTTCTGTAAAATCAGCAAAATCCTCAGGGTACAAAAACAACTTATGTTTTTCGTAAAAGAATTTTCCATTGTCATTGTTGAATCGTCTTTTACTCTCTGTGACTGTAAGGTATAAATCTCCTGATTTAGTAGATTTTACGTCAAAAAAATAGGTTCTGTTTCCTGCTCTTAATGATTTTGAGTAAATATCATCAGCTCTTCTGTTTGAACCATCGTTCTCATTTTCCTCCATCAGTGAATAAGGTTATAGGGTCAATAATTGTGTGTATTTGTTTGTTATAGAACAAATCTAACTAAAAATACTTTTGAATTTACAGGACTAAGCTACAGAGGCCTCTTCCTCGAGCAATTGTTTTTGATAGGTCTCATAGTACGATTGTTTTAAGGACAATAATTCTTGATGCGTACCACGCTCGATGATCTTACCTTCATTCAAGACAATAATTTGATCAGCATGTTTAATCGAGGAAATTCTATGACTGATAATTATGGCAGTTTTGTCGGCTATAAAGTCTTTTAAATTGTTTAAGATGAGTTCTTCTGTTTCCGTATCTACTGCCGATAAACAATCGTCTAAAATCAAAATTTTAGGTGAATCAATTAAGGCCCTTGCAATGGAGATGCGTTGTTTTTGGCCTCCTGACAAGGTAATGCCTCTTTCGCCCAATTCGGTGTTGTATTTTTCAGGAAATTGAACGATGTTTTTGTGGATCACTGCCATTTGTGCGGCCTTTTCGATGCGAGAAGAATCAACTTCTCGTGCATTTATTCCAAAAGAGATATTGTTTTCAATGTTGTCTGAAAATAAAAACACTTCTTGAGGGACATAGCCGATCTCGCTTCTCAACGCATTTAAGTTTAACTGATCGAGTGCCTTTTCATCCATGAGTACTTCTCCTTCATTTGGATCATATAGTCTACATATAAGATCTGCAATGGTGGATTTCCCCGAACCTGTTTTGCCAATTATGGCGAGTGTTTCTCCTGCTTTTACTTCAAAGGAAACATTATTGAGGGCCTTAGTTCCTGTATCAGGGTATACAAATGATACGTTTTTGAAAGCAATTTTTCCTTGAATGTCTAAGGCATCCTCCGTTGGATTCTTAATTTCACTTTTTGTCTCTAAAAACTCATTGATTCTTTTTTGTGAAGCTGCAGCTCGCTGAACCAATGAAGTCACCCATCCCAAAGCAGTGACCGGCCAGGTCAACATATTTACATAAATTATGAATTCAGCAATATTTCCAGCTGAAATATCTCCTGAAATGGTTTTCATTGCGCCGATATACACAGTGAGAATTGTACTCAGTCCAATCAATAGCATCATGATTGGAAAGAAAAAGGCCTCTAGTTTTACTAAATCCAAATTTTTGAATTTATAGTCTTCCGCTTCCTTGTCCAACTCTCTGAACATATATTTCTCTTTCACAAAGGATTTAATAATGCGAATTCCTGAGAAACTTTCTTGTGAAAAAGTTGAGAGTTTTGACAATTGTTCTTGAACAACCTCACTTTTCTTGTTGATTCTGCTGCTAACTATGTAAATTAATATGGATAGAATTGGCAAGGGGGACAATGCATACAAAGTAAGTTCTACATCAATACTTAGCATAACACTCACAACCATTATGAAGAGCGCAATCAAATTGATGGTGTACATGATTCCGGGTCCCAAATACATGCGCACTCTGCTGACATCTTCACTGATCCTATTCATGATGTCTCCGGTATTGTTGCGTTTGTAAAATGCCATATTCAAATCTTGATAATGCGCATAGATTTCATTCTTCAAATCATATTCGATTAACCTTGACATGATGATTAGGGTTTGACGGGTGAGAAAGGTGAATATTCCTTTCATCAATGCCATCAAAAAGATGAGAGCAGCAAACAATAAAATGGTTTGTGTTAAGTCCATACCCTCAGCAAGAGAAGCAATAAAACTTAGCCCGTCGTTTGTAGTTGATTGATCAAAACTATCCGTGATTGTGCTCAATTCTTCAGACTGAGCAACCGCATCAAAGGCTTCGCGGATTATTTGTGCAGGGAATATTGAAAAGACATTCGAAACAGCTACAAACAGTATTCCTACGATCAATCGAAGTCGGTATTTCCAAAGATATTTATTAAGGTATTTTAGGGATTTCATGCCTAATTGAAGGGCTTAGCTCGTTTGTTTTTTACTTATCTTCGCATCCCTTTTTTGAGGAGCAACAATGCTCAACAAAAGTAGGATAAACATTTCGCTTCAATTAAGAAAATATTCGCATGGAAGAGGTACAAATCATAGAGGAAACTGCGGTTAAAAAAAATACAGTTATAACAGAGATGCAGAACAACGATCACGAGCAGATTGTTTTCTGTCAAGATAAAGCAAGTGGTTTAAAGGCCATCATTGCTATTCACAATACCACTTTGGGTCCAGCACTAGGAGGTACTCGAATGTGGAACTATAGTACAGAAGCAGAAGCACTCAATGATGTGCTCAGATTGTCAAGAGGGATGACCTTCAAAGCTTCAATAAGTGGTTTGAATTTAGGTGGTGGTAAAGCTGTTATCATTGGGGATTCGTACACTCAGAAATCTGAGGCCCTATTTAGGAGGTTTGGGAAATTTGTGAATGGCTTAGGTGGTAAATACATCACTGCTGAAGATGTAGGCATTAGTCCTAAGGACATGGAATATGTCAATATGGAAACCCACCACGTATCTGGCTTGCCAGAATCTTTGGGTGGCAGCGGAGATCCATCACCTGTTACTGCATATGGTGTGTTTATGGGAATGAAAGCCGCAGCAAAGAAACAATATGGGTCTGATAGTTTAGAAGGCAAGAAGATCCTGGTTCAAGGTGTTGGACATGTCGGAGAAACATTGGTCAAACATCTTACCAAGGAAGGAGCCAAAGTAATGGTGTCTGATATCAACTTAAGCAGATTAGAGCAGGTTGCTAAAAAATACAGTGCACAAAATGTTGAAAACAGTGATGTGATCTTTGACTTGGATATGGACATCTATGCTCCCTGCGCTTTGGGGGCTACTTTAAACGACGATACCATCGATCGATTGAAATGTAGTTTGATTGCAGGAGCAGCGAACAATCAACTATTAGATGAGTCAAAGCATGGAGAGATGTTAAAGCAAAAAGGCATTCTTTATGCTCCTGACTTTTTGATAAATGCAGGTGGCTTAATAAATGTTTACCGAGAGGTGGAAGGAATTTCTGAAAAGAGAGCAATAGAGCTTACAGAAGGCATTTATGATACAACTTTGAGAACCTTCCAAACAGCAGATGAACAGAACACCACGCCTCATATGGCTGCTTTACATGTTGCAAAAAGCCGTATAGAGTCGATTGCTCAATTGAAAACACGGAGTTAAATGCTCAATAGACGACTACTTCGTGTAAAAGTATTTCAAGCACTTTATGGCTATTTTCAGTCTGAGGATGCCGACATTGTGAAGGGAGAAAAAGCCCTCTTCTTGAGTATAGACAGAGTATATCAACTGTATTTACATTTTCTAATGTTGCCACTAGAAATTGCTCACATTGCTCAATTGCAAATGGAAGAGGCAAAGGGAAAGGTTTTGCCTTCGAAAGAAGATATAGAACCAAATCTTAAGTTTATAGATGGATATGTCTTGAAAGCACTTGAGGGCAACCATTTGCTGAAGAAGAAGGCGAATGATCAACAGGTAAGTTGGGTTCAACATCAAGAACTTTTGCAAAGAATATGGCGAAAGGTTAAAACAAGTGATTTTTATAGCCAATACATAAACAATGAAGGTGCAGATCATCGTAAATTCATTATTCAGCTTTATCAGCGTTACATCCTTGACAACGAAGATCTTTACACTCAATTTCAAGAACAGAGTATTTATTGGGATTTTGAAGATTGCGATTTTGCCATTAATATGGCTATTCGTTATTTTGATAAGATAAAATCTGAAGAACTATACAAGCAATTGCCAGCACAATACAAAGACAATGAAGATGATGTGCTTTTTGTAAGAGATTTATATCGCAAAACAATTGCGAACGATGCAGATAACACTAGATTCATAGAAGAAAAAACAAAAAACTGGGAAGTTGAACGAATTGCATTACTTGATGTTATTTTGATGAAGATGGCCATCACAGAGTTTTTGCAATTCCCATCAATTCCTGTGAAGGTAACTTTGAATGAATACATTGAACTGGCAAAACAATTCAGTTCACCAAAAAGTAAGTTGTTTATCAATGGCGTACTTGATAAACTTTTAATAGAATTTAAAAATAACAATCAGTTAAAAAAGTCCGGAAGAGGCTTAATTCAATAATTAAATTTTACATGAGTATGAAAACTAGAGCATTTTTATTCTTGACCTCAATTGCTTTTTTACTTGCCTGCGAAAGTGGAGAGCAATCTCAAAATGGCGAAGAACAGCTAAGCACTGATTTAATTAATAATCCTGAGACTGCTGCAGAAGGCGAAGTAGGTGAGACAAAACTCCCTGAATTTGAATTCAGTGAAGAAGTGGTGGATTTTGGAGACATTAGTCAAGGAGAAAGAGTTAAAAAACGATTTGAATTTAAAAATGTAGGCAATGCTGATTTAATCATTTCAAACGCAAGTGGGAGTTGTGGTTGCACTGTTCCCAGCTGGCCAAGACAACCCATTCGTCCTGGACAAAAAGGGGTCATTGATGTAGAATTTAACAGTGAAGGTAAAAGTGGCAGGCAGCACAAAACAGTGACATTGATCGCAAATACAGTTCCCAATAAAAAAACACTTGCTTTAAAGGGCAATGTGATTACACCAAACACCGAAAATAATAACTAAAGCAAATGAATTTATCGTCAATATATTTAATGGCCCCATCAGGGGGGGAAGGTGGAATCATGGACTTTCTTCCTTTGATTCTCATCATTTTTGTGTTTTACTTCTTCATGATAAGACCTCAGTTGAAGAAGCAAAAAGAACAAAAAAAATTTAGAGAAAGTTTAGCTAAAGGTGACAAAATTGTCACTGTCGGTGGTGTTCATGGAAAGATCTCTGAAATTAAAGAGACTACAGCAGTCATTGAGATTGCATCAAACATTAAGGTCACGGTAGAAAAATCTGCTATTGCTGCTGATTTTGCGTCAAACGAACCATTGAAATCAACTAAGTAATTTTCTTACATTCACGAAAATTGACATGTCGTGAAGGAGTGGATTATTCGATTGGTTTTTAAAGAGGGGGGAGGTAAGTTTGGCTTGAACGAGAAGGCCATAATTTTTCTTTTTTGTTTGTTACTTTCTACTTTTTTTTGGCTCCTTGCAGCCTTGTCTAAGACCTACACAACCTCATTTACGGTTAAATTAGAATGCAATAGCAAAGATCCGAATTGGGTTATAAAAGAAAATGCTTTTGATCAACTGAATGTTGGAGTAACAGGTACTGGTTTTTCCTTAATAGGTGAGCAATTAAGCTTAAATCAAAATGTAATTAAAGTAGAATTTGATTCGCCGAATGATAAAAACACAAATCGTTTTGTGCTTAAGACAAACGAACTGAAGCAAGAAATCACGGACATCTTGGATGGACAATTGCGCATTGATCAACTTTCGCCAGAGATTTTATATTTCGATGCGCAAAAACTATCTAAAAAAAGCATCAAAGTATCTACAGATATTGATCTTAACTTTAAGGAAGGATATCAATTGAGAGGGGAGGTATCTGTGAAGCCATCATCTATTGAAGTAACTGGACCACAAGATGAGTTAAACAAATTATCTTTTTTGCAAACTCAAAATCTTCAACTGTCTGATTTGGAAGATACCTTAATCACCACAATCCAACTTAATCTTGAGGGGCTAAGTCCAAACTTAAACATCTCTAAAAAACAAGTTGAGTTATTAATTCCAGTGGAGAAGTTTACCGAAAAGAAGTTAATGTTAAAACTGAATGTTGATTCAAAGAACTATGATTTACTCACTTTTCCTGAAGATGTTGAAGTGCGTGTTTTGGTACCTTTAAGCAAATATGAAAGTCTTGTTGCCTCTTCTTTGAAAGCAGTTGTCGATCTTAGTGGGATTAAGAATGATGAGAAGAAACTAGAAGTATTGCTAAAAAACAAGCCAGAGTTCATAAAATTGATACGAATAGATCCGGCTAAAGTTGAATACATCATCATGAAATAAGGTATGCTTAGAATTGGTATTACAGGTGGTATTGGCAGCGGAAAATCAACCGTCTGTCGTATGTTTGAAAACCTTGGAGTCCCTGTTTTTTCCTCAGACATCGAAGGTAGAAAAATCTTGAACAAGGATAAGGATGCAATTGAGCAAGTACTGAAGAAATTTGGATTAGACATGTATACCGCTGAGGGTACAATTGACAGAGAACGTATCGGCCGTTTGGTATTTAGTGACCCAAAAGCACTTGAATCTCTTTCAAAAATTGTGCATCCAAAAGTAAATGAAGAATTTAATTCTTGGACTCGAAGGCATGAAAGAAGTGCTTATGTACTAAAAGAAGCAGCTATACTTTTTGAAAGTGGGTACTACCATGATTTAGATAAAATTATTACAGTTTTTGCACCTAAAGAAATTAGAATAGAAAGGGTGATGAAAAGGGATGGAATGAGTCGACAAGACGTAGAAAAAAGGATGCTTTTTCAATACACTGACGAGGAACGCAACAAACTTGCGGATTTTATCATTATCAATGAGCATAGGTCAAAACTACTTGAGCAAGTCATGGAATTGCATGAGATTTTACTAAACGAAAGCAAATGGTAAGTATCTATCCAGTCGAGGATATCCGATTGGCAGATCAATATACCATTCTGCACGAGCCCATATCATCTTTTAATTTAATGGAGAGAGCTGCTACAGCAGCATTCATAAGATTGACAAAGTGTGTTGATTTAAAGAAATTTAAGTCGATACAAATATTTTGTGGCATTGGCAACAATGGAGGTGATGGATTAGTAATAGCAAGAAAATTGCTAGAGCATGGGTTTCACCCTGAAATATTCATTGTTGATTTTTCTTCAAATTGGTCCAAAGATTTTCGGGCCAATTACAAGCGCATAAATGTCAAAGCAGAGCGCCTAACTCAAGATCATTGTTCTTTTAACATTGATGCCAATGTCTTGGTCATTGATGCCATTTTCGGAAGTGGATTAGATCGTCCGGTGGAGGGGTATATTTCAGAGATTATAGGTCGTATCAATGCTTGCAATGAATGTTGTGTTGCCATCGATGTTCCTTCTGGCATGGCGGCAGACAAAGCTTTGGGCAACAATGAACAGAATACTATAAAAGCTGATTACACCCTCACATTTCAATACCTTAAAATGGCTTTTATGTTGCAAGAGTATATCCCATTTATAGGAAAATTGGAGCGCATTGATATAGGCTTACATCCTGATTTTGAATTGCATCATCCTGCTTCAATGAAGTTCATTGAGGCCATTGATGTGAGAGGATTGCTCAAGACAAGAGCTGCAGAGGCTTATAAAGGAAACTTTGGTCATGCTTTGTTGCACCTTGGATCAAAAGGGAAATATGGAGCAGCCATATTGGCGGCTAGAGCATGTATGCGTTCTGGAGTTGGATTGTTGAGTATGCATTGTCCTAAATCGGCACATCCGATGCTGCACACTGCTGTTCCTGAAGCAATGATTGTCGAGGAGAGTGAAGCAAACGAACTGGGTACAAATCTATCTTTTGAAAGCCATTTTACGCATGGATTGGGCTGCGGAATTGGACAGTCCAAGAAAACAAAAATGTGGTTGGAGGAATTTTTAAAACTTCAAGACGCACCCATCTTACTTGATGCTGATGCGATCAATATTCTTGCCCAAAATAAAGCCTTACTCAGCTTAGTCCCAAATCGTTCAATTTTAACGCCACACATTGGTGAATTCAAACGATTGGTGGGAGAATGTGAAGACGCTTTTGATCGATTAAAGAAACAAGTCGAATTTGCACAAAAATATTCTGTCATCTTGGTGCTGAAAGGCAAGCATACTTCCATTGCGGAGGAAAACGGTAATGTGTATTTCAATTCAACTGGAAATGCAGGCATGGCCACTGCTGGAAGCGGAGATGTATTGACTGGCATACTGACAGCATTGCTTGCCCAAGGCTATTCCTCAAAAAATGCAGCCATTTTAGGGGTATACTTGCATGGTTTAGCAGGAGATTTTGCAGCAAAAGCATTGGGCATGGAAAGCATGATTGCTTCAGACATTATTGAGGCCTTACCTCAAGCTTTTTTAACCCTAAAAAGTTAGTTCTCCAATTCCTTCACGGATCACCTCAAAAGGAGTTACAGTAAGGTCTACAACCGTTGAAGCTTCGTTCTTCCCATATCCTCCATCGACCACAATGTCCACTTTATCCTTGTATTTCTCATAGATTAATTCAGGGTCAGTGGTATACTCAATGACTTCATCTTCATCGTGGATAGATGTCGAAATCAATGGCTTTTCTAATTGTTGTGTGATGAGTTGACAAATGGGGTGGTCAGGAATGCGAATGCCCAAAGTCTTTTTTTTGCGTTTGAAAAGCTTTGGTATGCTTGAATTAGCTTGAAGTATAAAGGTGAATGGTCCAGGTAGATTGCGCTTTAGTAATTTAAAAACGCTAGAATCAAATTGATGTGTATATTCTGAGATGTGACTCAAATCTGAAAAAACAAAAGAAAAATCTGCTTTTTCAAGTTTCACACCTTTTATTTTAGCGACCTTTTCAATGCTCGATTTAGAATGAATGCTGCATCCCAATGCATAAACGGTATCTGTTGGATAAATGACCACTCCGCCATCTAGAAAACACTCTACAATTCGTCCAAGGTCTTTGGGGTTAGGATTCTTTTCATAAAGTTTGATCAGCATCACATGCCCTATTTATTCTTTGCATGATCTGCCAAAAACTTTTCCAATCCTATGTCAGTCAATGGATGATTCAATAAAGCGGTGATGGCGCTCAAAGGTCCTGTCATAATATCAGCCCCTATCTTTGCACAATCTATGATGTGCATTGGGTGGCGAATTGATGCAGCAAGTATTTCTGTATCGAACAGGTAATTGTCATAAATGGTACGGATCTCTTCAATTAAATTTAAGCCGTCCGTCGAAATGTCGTCCAATCTGCCTAGAAAAGGAGAGATGTAAGATGCACCAGCTTTAGCGGCAAGTAGGGCTTGGCCTGCACTAAAGATTAAAGTGCAATTTGTACGTATGCCTTTGTCTGAAAAGTACTTAATGGCTTTTACACCTTCTTTAATCATGGGAACTTTCACCACAATTTGTTCATGCAATGCTGCCAAAGATTCCCCTTCAGTCACTATGCCCTCAAAATCAGTTGAGATGACTTCTGCACTCACATCGCCGTCAACGATCTCACAGATGTCTACATAATGTTGGCGGACTCTATCCTCTCCGTGAATGCCTTCTTTGGCCATTAGGGATGGGTTGGTCGTAACTCCGTCTAAGATACCTAGGTTTTGTGCTTCTTTTATTTGGTCTAGGTTGGCAGTATCTATAAAAAATTTCATCTGGTTTATTTTGATTTCAAAAGTAAAAGAGGGAGAGGGCTTCCGCAAAAAAAGATTTGAACATAGTGCATAAAAAATGGGTAAGCTACTTGCATCGCACCGCTACAACCACCTACCCTTGCTATCTTCCTATCCTGGGGGATTCAGTAGGAGCTGGTCGTGCAAGACTTACCCACTACAAAAGTAAGCATACAAAGTATCGGATGAAAATTTAAACGGCCTTAATTCATTTGGCAAGCAGATTAACTATATTTGTTTGCAACAAAAACTACACCATGGAAAACAAACCCTCAAAACTTAAATCAGCCCTGAATTATGGAGCCATGTTCGGACTTGCATTGCTTGTAATTAATCTACTCACCTTTGTGCTCGAAATGTATGACAGTGTACTCATGACAATTGTAGGTTCTGTTGTGGGAATTGGTGGCTTAGTGTATGGAATCAAAAAATACAGAGATGATGTATGTGATGGAGTGATTTCTTATGGATCGGCCCTCGGTTATGGTGTATTGATCGCATTGTTTGCTGGTGTCATAGTGGCTGTAGGGAACTACGCTTATTGGGGATTTGTAGATGATGGTTTTTTGTTATTTAAACTTGAAGAACAGGAAAATCTTTATTATGAATCTGCTATGCCCGAAGAGCAAATAGAAATGTCCATGGTTTGGGCGGAAAAAATGCTTACACCTGGGATGGCGTCATTTTTAGGTATAATTAGCCAAGTCTTCTTTGCTTTTATCATCTCTTTGATAGCTGGTGCATTTCTCAAAAAAGCTCCAGACTCTTTCGATCAAACCTAACTGCTTTTGGAAAAACAAGTTTCTGTTGTCATTCCCTTACTCAACGAAGCGGAATCGCTTCCTGAATTATTTAATTGGATAAAAAAGATTGTCAATGAACATCAGCTCAGCTGTGAGGTGATTTTTATTGACGACGGCAGCACAGATAATTCATGGGATATCATCACTGAACTAGCGACCATAAACGACAATGTTCATGGGATTAAATTCCGTAGAAATTATGGAAAATCTGCTGCCTTAAACATTGGTTTTCAAAAAGCATTGGGAGATGTGGTCATTACTATGGACGCGGATTTACAAGACAGTCCTGAAGAAATTCCAGACCTGTTCAAAATGATTACTGAGGATGGCTACGATTTGGTTTCTGGTTGGAAAAAGAAACGCTACGATCCCATATCTAAAACCATACCTACCAAGTTGTTTAATTGGGCTACCCGCAAAATGACCGGCATTCATCTGCATGATTTTAATTGTGGGCTCAAGGCTTATCGTAAAGATGTTGTAAAGAACATTGAGGTGTATGGAGAGATGCATCGCTACATTCCAGCAATTGCAAAATGGGCAGGTTTTAGAAACATTGGAGAAAAAGTGGTGCAGCATCAGGAGCGAAAATACGGTGTTACTAAATTTGGCTTGGAGCGCTTCATCAATGGCTTTCTTGACTTGTTGTCGATCAATTTTGTAGGAAAATTTGGGAAAAGGCCAATGCATCTTTTTGGCCTGATTGGCACATTGATGTTTGCGATGGGATTTATCATGGCTGCTTACATTGGCGCAGAGAAGTTGTATCATTTAAGCATAAGTCAGAAGTCACGCTTAGTGACTGACATTCCTCAATTCTACATTGCGCTAGTCTCTATGATTATGGGTGTTCAATTGTTTTTGGCAGGATTTCTCGCTGAATTGGTCTCTAGAAATTCTCCAAACCGAAACAATTACAAAATAGAGGCAGAGCTGTAGTGGCTCAGTTGGCCAAAATGGCTTTTGCATAATTTTCCCAACTCAACTCCTTGGTTTTTTCAGCTACATTGTCTTTAGGAAGTGGTTGTTCGATGAAACGCAACATTTGCTCGGCCATGGAGTCGATGTCATTGGCTTCGGCCAAATAGCCGTTAAATCCATCTTCAATGGTTTCAGGGAAATGCCCCACTTTGGTGGCTAAAATGGGTAGCTGAAAATTATAACTCAAGGACTCTATTCCGGAAGGTGTAGCATAGTCGTAATACAATACTACTGCATTGCTGACCTGAAAGTATTTATTGACATCCTCATTTGGAATAAACTCATTGACAACCATTGTATTCTTAGTTAAATCGAGTTGATCAATTAATTCTAGAGGACGGTATTCTCGCTCGTCATCAGCTTTTTTAAGCAAAAGTTTTTTGGCAATTCCAAAGACCGTGTTTTTTATTTTAGTGCTGAGTTTGCTGTTGTCTAAGGTGGCCCAAAAAGATTCGCCACAAATCAACAAACTGACGTCGTCTCTTTTTTCTGTAAGCTTTTTAAATGCAGGAATTAAATGGTGCAAGCCTTTGTATTTTCGAATAAATCCAAAAAAGAGAAAAACGTGTTCCTTTAGACCGTGCTTCTCTTTGAAGGTCTTCACATCAAAAGTGGGATCTGCCTTAAACAGGTCATAGATCGGATGGTACAATTTTAGGATGGAAGGCGAGCCCTTTGTTTTTCTTTCACCGTTTTCTGTGATGGAGAAGTTTTTGTTGGGAAATGTAGATTTAAGTTCTTCTGCAGTTTTGTAGGCGTGAACAATATAATTGTCGGCTTTTTTTATTCCGTATTTGGTAAGGATTTGATCGATGTTGGAATTCTCTTTTTGTATTACAAAATGTAAATCGAAAATGACTTCGATCGATTCTTTTTGAAGTCTTTTGGCAATCCATCCCAAAGGCAAGCCTTGTATGGCGATGCTCCATTGAAAGATCACCTTCTCGACATTTAATACACGAATGTAATCTACTGTTGCTTTCCAACTAAAAGGATTGTTATAGTTGGTGATGTACTTGACCTGAATGTCCGTGCCCTCCAATAAATCTGTCTTGCTGCTTTTGTCAACAAACTCTCTAGGAATGATTGCAGGATATTGTTGCGTCCAAGATACAATGTGTACTTCAGTATCCTCGAACTTATCCAATGCTTTGGCCAAAGAGGTATTGTAATTCGAAATGCCTCCTTTAAATTTAGGTCCCGGCCCAAAACAAACAATGCGTCGCTTGCTCATTTATTGCTTGTTGGCGACTGCTTTCTCATACACTCTTCGCATGCCTTCTCGAATTGAAATCTTGGGTTCCCAACCTAAGTTTTCTTTTACCCAATCCATATTGCAGTAGCGGGAATGTACACCTACTGGTTTGTCCAATAAAGGTTTAATGGTAGGCTTATAGCCTGCAAAGTCTGTGAAAATGTCTATGATTTCCAAGAAAGAGGTCAATCGTCCTTGACCAATGTTGATGGCTGTGCCGTCCGTAATTTTTTCCATGGCCAACAAGGTGCAATCCAATACATCGTCAATGTGTACAAAATCTCTACCTTGCTTGCCGCTGCCCCAAACTTCAAAGGGGTTTTCTTTATTGGCAGCTCTCGCAGCTATGGCAGGAACAGGGTAAGTCAAATCTTGATCTTCTCCATAGCCAGAAAAAGGACGAATACACGTCACGGACACACCGTAATATTTTGCAGCAATATGTGCCAAGTATTCGCCGGTAAGTTTCGACCAACCGTAGGTCATGTCAGGTTGTCCCATGCGCGCAAAGTCAATGTCACTTTCGCTCAGCGCAATGGCATTGGTATCAGTTTGTAAGTCGACTGGGTAAGCAGCACTGGAACTCGGGTACAATACACGGGCTGGTTTATGGCGACAAATCCAATAGAAGAATTCTGCATCTATCGACAAGTCAAGTGCAACCATCATAGGGTCGCCGTCTATTTTTGCCCTGCCACCCACAATGGCTGCAAAATGAAATACATCGGCAAATTTTTCAAATTGAATGCCTAAAAGCTCTTGAAAATAATGTTCGTTTTTGTTCAGGTGATGAAGCGTATTTCTAAAATCGTCTTGAACGAATACCAAGCGTTCATTTTCTCCATAGAAAGTTGCTTCTCCATTTTTTCTTTTTTCTTCTTCTCCTAACCAGGTGGATGGATGGGTGCCCACGGACAGATCATCGACAAAAATGATGCGGTCGTTGGTGTTGTTAAACAATCGTTGCACCATGTTGCGGCCAACAAAACCACAACCTCCAGATACTAAATGCGTTTTACTCATGAAATTAAAATTATTTTTGGCTCTGCATAAATGGTCAACGAATTTCGCCAAAAATATCCGCAAATCAAGCTCCCTTTTAGATTGACAATATGAAAAATACAATAAAGGTAGACAGCAGTTGGACCCTGTTTCTAGATAGAGATGGAGTCATCAATCAAAAGCTAGAAGGAGACTATGTCAAAAGGTTGAGTGAATTTCAATTTATCCCCGGTGCATTGGAGTCTATTGCCCAATTCAACAAGATATTTCAGCGGATTCTTGTGGTGACCAATCAGCAAGGAATCGGAAAGGGATTAATGTCGCACGAAGATTTATCCAATGTGCATGATTATATGTTTAGTAAGATCAATGCTTCTGGCGGTAGAATTGACAAGGTGTATTATTGTCCTGAATTGCAACAGAACAACTCAAACTGCAGAAAACCAAACACTGGCATGCCAAAGGAGGCACAACTTGATTTCCCAGAAATTGATTTTGCGAAATGCATCATGGTTGGAGATTCACACAGTGATATTGAAATGGGTAAGCGACTAAAGATGACTACAGTATTTTTATCAGAGCATGGAAGACAGTCAGACCCAAAATCAGATTTTGTTTTTTCCTCATTAGAGGAGTTTAAGAAGAGCTTAGTAGCCTAAATCCAGCTCACCTTAGTTTCAATTCCACTCATTTGTATTTTGGGGAGTTCAGGCAAACCTTTTTTAGGCACTCCCAATTGCAAAAATCCCATGCATTTGTCTTTATCAGACAGTTTGAGGAAGGTTTTGGTTTCTTCTGCAAAAGCGAGTTTCCCTGTGCTCCAATAGCCAATGATGTTTAACGAGTTTAAGCTCAGTAGCATGTTTTGAACAGCACAAGCGACGGCATATTCTTCTTCTTCCATAGGGATTCTCTCTGCTGTGTCTCGTTTCATGCAAATGGCAATCACATGTGAAAGCGTTTCTGCTTTCATTTTGTATTTTTTTAGTTTATCCGCTTTAACGTTTTCTGGCATTGTAATTTTCAAATAGATCTCTGCCATTTTATCAAAAAAGGAGTTCAGTTGAGTAGGATCAAAAACGATGAATCGCCATGGTTCTGTCCGTTTATGCGAGGGTGCATAATTGGCATTCTGAAGCAATTTCCAAATGTCTTCATTGGGAATGTTTTTCGTTTCATCCATTTGTGCGGCGTACCAAGATCTTCTACTTTTTATCAATGCACTGACTTGTTCTATGTTCATATATATACTTCTAGGGATTAAAAAATCAACAAATAATCCTTCAATAGGTTTTGATATTCTGGGGTATAATTGTTCCTACTTGTTTCGATGATTATGGTATTCACCTTTGGGATATTTTCTCTTCTTTCCAATTGTATTAAATGCCGTTTAACAGCAGTGTTTTTGTTACCGCATATAAATGTAATGCGACTTGCGTAAAGTCCATGCATTTTGGAAAAGCGGAGAAATTCTTCACCCTCTGTTGCAGGCACAATAACGCAGAATTTTCCATTATCTGAAAGCAGTTTAGCTGTCCCCTGAATAAGTTCTGCAAAAGGAAGGTGTTCATTTTCTCTCGCCAGGGAACGTTGACCCTTTGCTTGATTAGATCGATAAAAGGGAGGATTGCACACGATTGAATCGAAGGCTTTCTCACTGTTGCTATCAATATACTTCTGAAAACTCTGATGGATCACCTTTATGCGATTCTGCCAAGGGCTTTCCTTTACGTTCAACTTGGCTTCTTCAGTAGCCTTAGGATCAATTTCAATCGCCGTAATTTTGGCCTTGCTTTTTTGTGCTAGCATTAAAGAAATTAGACCGGTGCCACAGCCAATGTCAAGAATGTTTTGGGCACCTTCAGGCATTGTCCAAGCACCCAGCAAAACACCATCTGTCCCTACCTTCATGGCAGACTGCTCTTGATGAATTGAAAATTGTTTAAATTGAAATGATCTACTCTTTGTCAAGATATAGGTCAATAAGTCCATCTGCAGTAAGTACCCTCATCTTTTGCTTATCACGATCTACTTCCAATATGGAAGCGTCTGTGATAGGGATCAATACTTCTTTCCCGCTAGGATGTTCCACAGACAATAAATTGGAGGTTGAATATTCCAACACGGCTTTAATTATTCCCACCTGACCTTTTTGTTGATCAAACACTTCAAAACCAAGGACCTCATGAAAGTAAAATTTATTGCCCTCTAAAGAAGGAAGGTACTCAAGAGATAAATACAATTGTTTACCCACTAGCATTTTTGCTTCAGTGGCATCTTCAACGCCTTCTAATGAAACCCTTAGATTTCCTGAATTCAGCAATTCGCTATTTAAGATGAAATAAGGGATGCAGGTCTTGTCGTTTTTTTGCATTTGAATGCCAACTGCATCCAATCCTAAATACGAAGAAGGGGAATCAACGTCTAATTTTAACGCTAACTCCCCTTTGTTTCCTATTGTTTTTTGAACGTAACCTAGGTAAAAACAATCGCCAATTTTCATCGGTATTGTTTATCCTTCAGTTTTTTCTTCTTCTTTGTTGTCTTCTGCTTCTGGAGCATTTTCAGCCTTCTCTGCTACTGGAGCTTCCTCTTTTTCAGCAGTTGCTTCTGTTTCCTCTGCTTTTGGAGTTTCTTCTTTCACTGTTTCTTCCACCTCAGAAGTTTCCTCTTTTGCAGTTTCAGTTTGTGGTGCTTCAGTTTCTGCAGCAGCCTCAGTCTCTGTTGATGCATCTTCAGCTACCTCACCAGCCAATTCAGAATTCTTTGCGGCGATGGCATCAGCTTTCTTTTTGTTTGCTTCTGCCTCAGCTGCTAGTCTTTTGGCAGTTTCGTTCTTGGCAGCTTCTGAGAGTGAATCTTTCTTGGCATCTATTTTTGACGCTTTGGCTGCTTGCCATTCTTCAAACTTTTTGTCTGCATCCTCTTGCGAGAAGGCACCTTTTGTTACACCCTTGTCAAGGTGATTTTTGTAGAGTATTCCCTTGTATGAAAGTAAAGCCCTTACAGTGTCTGTAGGTTGGGCTCCTTTTTTTACCCAACTTAATGTGCGATCGAAATCGATATCAATGTTAGCAGGGTTGGTATTTGGGTTATACGTACCTAATTTTTCAATAAACTTCCCATCTCGTGGGGCACGACTGTCGGCGATTACTACATGGAAGTATGCGAACTTCTTCTTGCCATGTCTTTGTAATCTAATCTTCGTAGGCATAATAAATGTATTTAATTATAAAATTTAAGCCGGCAAAGGTAATTCTTTTATTGAAAATAAAAAACAATGAGCATTATCGAATCACATCATAGAAATCACGCCTACGGTTCAATTTTAAATCCTGTAATACTGCTGATTTAACGCTGAGGGTAATGTTGTAGCTTTGTCGCTGTCCGAAAGGTATCCAGTTGATTGCCAGTTGCCAGCAATGTAAATTTCTATTTATGTTTAAGACGGTGTAAGTAAAATCAGAACGCTCAAAATCCCAACCTGAATTGAAACCGACTTTCCAATTTTCGGTGACACTTAAATCTCCACTAAAATTGAGTGTTTGGGTAATGAATTCTTCAAATGATGGTTTGCTGTAGCGAATGTTGTATTGAATGTTCAAAGACCAAGGAACACTAAAATCGACATAGTTTTCAGGGTTTTGGTTAATTTCTTCTATTTCAGCATCTGTTCCAAATTCACTTTTCTTGGGCACATTGCTTTGTTTATTGCCGCCTCTGAAGTTGAGGTTAATTGCTGCTGTGCCGTTGGTGAGTCGTACAAATTTTCCACTGCTCTGTTCGTTCCAAGACTTGTTTATTTTGTTTCCATTGCTATCCAATGCATACGGATCTAAATTACCATTGAGTTGAAGGGTAATGAACTTTCCAATTCGAGTTCGTGCATTTACCGAAACAGGTGCCCAATTCAAGGAATCAGCAGAAATATTATAATTTGAATTGAATGATAAATTTTCAAAAAGTGTAATTTTTTTAATGCCTGTGGTATCGTTTTTTGATTTTACCTTCATTTCGATGTTGTTAATCAAGCCTATTCCAACTCGACCGCTTTCTTCTCTGTCTGGTCGACCATAAAGGGTGCCATCAAAGATGCTGTATTCAGTTTCATTTCCTTCATTGTCTGTAATGCTGCGCAATCCGGTGTTTATTTCAGGTTGGTAGTTGAAAGAGATAGAAGGTGTCATCACATGTCGAATGGCTTGAATTGGTCCTTTTTTAAATTGGAACATTCCATAGGTTTTGAATGTAAGTGCAGTATTGACACTATAACTACCACCACGCTCAAGTCTATTTATTGTATCACGCACAATTTTATTTGTTTCTGGGTCAATCATTCTGCTAAAAGTGCGAAATGCCCACACTTCATTGTAGTTGATCGAAGGGTTTATGTTGAAATGTTGAAACATTTTAAATGAGGTGCTGATTGGGATGCTGTGACGAACTCCATTTCTAAAATCTCTCGTTAACTCACCCATGGTGTTGAGTGCTATGAGGGTATCCACAGTACTCAATTGATTCGTTGCATTTCCAGAATAATTCAATCCAAAGTTTTTGTAAATGCTTCTCCACCATTCGTTCCCGATTTTGCCAAAATTTTTAAATGGATAAATCCGTGACATGTTGAAGGCAACATCAGGTAAATTGATGTTGAATGCGCCTGTTTGAGTATTCTGATTATGTCGAGCACTAACCGTTAAGTTAAATGGACTTGAAGGAAGTGAATTGGTGTAGGTGATGGAGGATTGAAATGTGTTGGTAAGGAAATCTCCTGCAAAACTGTTCAGATTGTTTCTAAAGTTTTGACGACTACCTGCATTGACATTGGCAGAAAATCTACTAGAAGGTCGTGCTTTTGGATCTTGTCGATGATTCCACCGAATGAAAAATTCCCGACTTTCATTAAAATCGGGGAACTCAGGAAAACTATTTCTTATGTTGGAATAACTGAGATTTATTCCTCCACTGTATCGATATCTGGTGCGGTAGCGGCTTTCAAAATTTGTCGCCCAACTGCCCAAGGAATAAATGTCTCCGGTAAGTTTAGCATCGATATAATCATTGATGCCCCAATAGAAACCTCCATTTCTTAAGAAAAATCCAAGATTTCTAGAATCTCCATAGGTAGGAATGACAATGCCCGATGCCCTGCCTTTTTTGTTCGGGAAAAAACCAAAAGGTAGACCCAGTGGGGTAGGTACATTGTCAACCTTTAAGACTGTTGGTCCCGTTACAATTTTATCATTGGGTATGATTTTTAGTTTGGAAGTAGCCAATGAAAAATGAGGCTCATCAAGGTTGCAGGTAGTATAATATCCGTTGCGTATATACATCACATCTGTGCCAGTTTTTTTTACCTCATTGCCTTTGATGTATCCTTCTCCTTCTTGGGTGCGAACTTCTGAGATTTTCCCTTTTTTGGTGGTGTAGTTGTAAGCTATTTTACCCGCCTTATATTCTTGCGTACCTTCCTTAAAAACCGGCAATCCAATCATTTTTCCACTGCTATCTTTAATCCCGTTAGCGACAACTATGGTTTTGTTTAAATCGACTTCTACATAATCAGCATTCAATTGAATCTGCTCATAATTAACTTGAGCGTCTTCGTATAAAAACATTTTTTTACTTCCTAAATCAATGCGTATAGAATCTTTCGCAATTTGCTCTACCTTAGATTCAATGGCATCTTCAGAAAGTGTGGTATCCTTTTTGAAGAGAAGGCTATCGGTCGAAAGCGGCTTTAAACTGTCATTTATAAGGCTGTCGTTTCTGCCAACAGTATCTTTTTTGACCGTTAAAACGTTCTTGTTCTCTTGGCTAAATGCATTGAAGAGAGATAGTTTAGTTATTAACAATGAAAGGATGAAAAACCGAGAAATGTAGAGCTTAGATCGCACCTTATAATGCTATTTTTGTGTATGGTACTGCTGTCGGAATAGGCGTCAAAACTAAATAAATTAATTGATTCGACTGGTGATAAACGTGATGATTAGAAGACTATTGCAGACCTCATTCTGTCTACTTTTTATAAGCACAACAGCTTCAGCACAAAGCGATGATTTTTTTGGTCAATTGAATACGGTTGTTATTGATGCAGGGCATGGTGGGAAAGATGTTGGTTGTCTTGGTGCAAGTAGCCATGAGAAAGACATCGCCTTGGCCATCGCACTTAAATTTGGGAAATACTTAGAAGAAAAGTTTGAAAGTTTAGAGGTAGTATACACCCGGAAGACGGATGTTTTTTTAGAACTTGATGAGCGTGCCAAGATTGCCAATCGAAAAAAAGCTGATTTGTTTGTGTGTATTCATGCCAATTCAGCATCCTCCTCAGCCTTTGGTACCGAAACCTATGTCATGGGTTTGGCAAAATCAGAAGCCAATTTAAAGGCGGCAAAACGTGAAAACGCAGCCATTTTGTTGGAAGACAATTACCGAGAGCGTTACGAGAATTTTGACCCTAACTCTCCGGCATCCTACATAGCCATGACAATGATTCAGAGTGCGTATCTTGACCAAAGCATCAATTTTGCGGAAAAAGTACAAACGCAGTTTCGCGAAAGAGTTGGCAGAAAAGACAGAGGAGTTAAAATGGCTCCCTTTTTAGTTTTACACCAAACGACCATGCCAAGTGTTCTGATTGAAACAGGTTTCCTGACGAATCCTAGTGAAGAAAAATTTCTCATGTCTGAACTAGGACAAGACTATATGGCCTCTGCAATTTTCCGTGCTTTTAGAGAATACAAAGAAGAGCTAGAGACCAAAAACCAACTGCTAGATGAGCAAACTGCCGAAGAGAATTCTGCACCCAAAGTGGAGGGAAACATTCAACTTAAAGAGGTGACAAAGGAAATTGCAACAAAAAATCCCACTGAAAAAATAGTTCCACAAGACAAGGAAGGTTTGGTGTTTAAAGTCCAGTTGGTGACTGCAACGAAAATGATTGACACAATTCCAGACAACTTTAACGGTTTAAATGGGGTAGAGTATTATGAGGCAGGAGGCTTGTACAGATACACCTATGGAGAAGAAAACAGCTGGGAGGCTGCGTCGAAATTGCAAAATGAGGTAAAAAAGAATGGTTTTGAGGATGCTTTTGTAATTGCATTTTATCATGGAAAAAGAATCGCTGTAGGCGAGGCTGTTCGACTGTTAAAGCAGAACAATAAAAATTTATGACCGTTAAAAAAGAATTAAAGATAGGGCTGATTGCACTTGTGTGTGTTGCGTTGCTTTTTTGGGGTGCCAATTTCTTAAAGGGAACAAATCTCTTAAAAGAAGACAGAAGCTATTATGCCATTTATTCACATATAGACGGATTAAGCACTTCAAACCCAGTCAACATTAATGGGTTTAAGGTAGGGCAGGTAGAAGAAATTCGATTTATGCCCGATCAAAGTGGAAACCTTATTGTTCGATTTACTGTTACCAATAGAGATTTTACAATACCAAAAGATACCAAGGCGAAAATTGTAAGTTCAGATATCCTAGGGTCAAAATCAATTAACCTAGTATTGGGTCAATCCATCATAGAATTGCAAGAGAACGACACACTCTCCTCAGAAATAGAAGCGACATTGACAGAGTCTGTCAACCAGCAAATTGCTCCTTTGAAGAAAAAGACAGAAGACCTTATTCAAACCGTAGATTCTGCAATCCTAGTCGTAAGCTCCATTTTTAATAAAAAGGCAAGAAAGGAATTAGACGCTAGTTTTTCAAACATTCGCAGTTCCTTGGAGGCCTTCGAACGCACCATGAACCAAGTTGAGGACATGGTTGTTGACGAAAGGGAAAATTTAAATGCAATCTTTAAAAACGTAGAGTCGATCACAAGGAATTTGGCAAATAATAATGAGCAATTGAACAGCACATTGAGCAATATGGAGGCGATTACCGATTCATTGGCTGGAGCTAATCTTAAACAAACTGTGAATAATGCTTCTCAAGCAATGGTTGCAGTGGCTGATGTAATGCGCAAGATAAATGAAGGAGAAGGTTCTATGGGACAATTGGTCAACAATGACTCTTTGTACAACAATTTAGAAAATGCCGCCTTAGATTTAGACAAATTGTTATTGGATATGCGTTTAAATCCTGAACGCTATGTGCATTTCTCTATATTTGGAAGGAAAAATAAAAAGGTTCCAACCAATTAATACAAATTAGGTTTATATGGGAATAGCCAACATCGTGTTTGCATTCTTGCTCCTAGGAGCAATAGTTTGGTTTGCACAAAACATCAAAAAGATTAGCCGAAACATCAATTTAGGGAAAGACATTGACCTCAATGATCGTAAGTCAGAACGTTGGAAAAAGATGTTTCTTGTCGCTATTGGACAATCAAAGATGGTGAAAAAACCAATTTCTGGAGTATTGCATATCCTTGTCTATGTTGGTTTTGTGATCATCAATATAGAAATGCTAGAAATCGTGCTTGATGGGATTTTAGGAACACACAGATCGTTTGCAAGTCCTCTAGGCCCTTTTTATGATGCCTTAATTTTCTCCTTTGAAGTGTTGGCATTTTTGGTATTGTTTGCTTGTGTTGTTTTCCTAATTCGTCGAAATATTTTAAACATCAAGAGGTTTGGTTTCCGAGAGATGATTGGTTGGCCAAAAACAGATGCGAACATTATTCTTATTGTTGAAATTTTATTGATGTTCGCTTTCTTGATTATGAATGCAGCAGACAATGCACTTCAAATTAAAGGAGCTGATCATTATACGGAAGCTGGTGCATTCCCTGTGAGTGAATTAATGTTTGGTCATTTTGTTAATTATTCTGAGGCCGCACTCATTGGCATAGAAAGAGGAGCTTGGTGGTTTCATATTATAGGGGTGCTACTGTTCTTGAACTACTTGCCATACTCTAAACATTTTCACATCATCTTGGCATTTCCAAATGTGTTTTTTTCCAAATTAGACCCAAAAGGGAAATTCGACAATATGGAATCTGTTAAAAAGGAGGTAGAGATGATGTTTGACCCTAGCGCAGACCCTTATGCAGCACCTGCTGAGAGCGATACACCTCCTGAACGTTTTGGAGCAAAGGATGTAACTGATTTAAATTGGAAACAGTTGATGGATGCTTATTCATGTACCGAATGTGGAAGATGCACACAACAATGTCCGGCCTCACAAACTGGGAAATTATTGTCTCCAAGAAAAATAATGATGGATACACGGGACCGATTAGAGGAAGTCGGAAAAATTCTTGATAAACATGGAGCTGACCATAATGACGGAAAGGCCTTGTTGGGAGATTTCATTAAAGAAGAAGAATTGTGGGCTTGCACGACTTGTAACGCTTGCGTCGAAGCTTGTCCCGTTAGCATCAATCCGCTTTCAATAATTATGGACATGCGAAGATCATTGGTAATGGAAGAATCAAAAATCCCCAATGAATTGGCAGGTATGTTTACAAACATCGAAAATAACGGTGCACCTTGGCAATTTGCTCAGAGTGACCGTGCAAACTGGGTAAATGAATAAGCACGAAGAAAATCAATTGAAGTCAATCAGTGTTGATGGTCATTTGATCAGTCCGGTATTGTCTGAGGATGTTAAGAATTATTTGATCGACATTGATGGAACCATTTGTGACGACATTCCAAATGAAGAGCCCGAGCGCATGGCAACCGCTGCGCATTTTCTTGATGCTCTAGAAACGTTGAACAGTTGGTATTCACAAGGACACATCATTACTTTTTTTACCTCAAGAACAGAGGAACACAGAAAGATAACAGAAGATTGGTTGGATAAATTTGGCTTTAAATACCATGGACTGTTGATGAACAAGCCAAGAGGAGGGAACTACCATTGGATCGACAATCACCTTGTAAAGGCGACTCGTTATGAAGGTAAATTCACGCAATTGGTACAAAAAGAAGTAAAAATTCAAGTTTTTGAAAAATAATTAAATGGAACAAGAGTCAGCTTTTAAGGTAAGTACAATGGCGGATTTAGCCACCAAAGGAGAAAAGCCCGAAGTGTTGTTTTGGGTGGGTTGCGCTGCTAGCTTTGATGACAGGGCTAAGAAAGTGAGTAAAGCCTTCGCCAAAATTCTGAATTCAATAGCGTTGAATTATGCGATTCTAGGAACCGAAGAAAGCTGTACTGGCGATCCTGCAAAAAGGGCTGGAAATGAATTTTTGTTCCAGATGCAAGCAATGACAAATATTCAGGTGTTGGAGGGCTATGAGGTAAAAAAGATTGTTACTACTTGTCCGCATTGTTTCAATACGCTAAAGAACGAGTATCCCTCTTTAGGTGGCAATTACGATGTGATGCACCACTCTCAATTCTTGCAGGCATTGATTGATGAAGGAAGGTTGAAAATAGAAGGTGGGACCTTTAAAGGAAAGAAGATTAGTTTTCACGATCCTTGTTATTTAGGCAGGGCCAATGAAGAATATGAAGCCCCAAGAGCTTTAATTCAGGAATTGGATGCAGACCTTGTAGAATTGAAAAGATGCAAATCAAAGGGCCTATGCTGTGGAGCAGGTGGCGCTCAAATGTTCAAGGAGTCAGAAGCTGGGGAAAAGGAAATCAATGTAGAACGCATGGATGATGTAGAAGAAGCCAAACCAGATGTTGTAGCTGTGGGCTGTCCATTTTGCATGACCATGATGACCGATGGTGTCAAATCCAAGGAAAAAGAACACGAAATTAAAGTGTATGACTTGGCAGAGTTGATTGCCGAGAACAACAATCTTTAAATTTCTTTTTTTGCCAGTTGCTTATGAAGGTCTTTTACTTTCATCAAGGCAGCACTGCCATACCATGGTATTAACTCCATTTTTAAACTGCCCTTTTGAATTGCAGGATTCGTTGCGGTAAACGTTCTTGCAGAATCAATGGAGGGAGTGTTGAAGATGTATAAACCTCTTAGTTCACCGTTATTTAAGAAAGGAACGCAAGTACCAGCTTACCTTCATCTGCCAATCGACCTATGTTATCCATATGTGCTCTTTGTAAGGAAATTTGTTCTGCGCTGTCTGTTGGTGGATTTGGTCCCCTTTTCAAAAAGGCCATTACATAGGAACGCATTCCATAAGCGTCCGCACCCAGAGTTGCTTTGCTAAAGTGGAATCAAAGGTAGTAGGTTCAATCGTCAACGCTTCAACAGGATTGTCTATAGCAGGAGCATCTTCAGTTGGAGTTGAATGACACCCATAAATTAGAAATGGAACTAGAATGATTAGGAATGTTTTCATCGTTATTTTTTCTAAATGTAAACTTTTTGAACGATTACTTACTTTTGAGCAAAAAGCGATGGATTACAAAAAACTTCCTGACCATAGTCGCGTATGGATCTATCAATCCTCTCGAACATTAAGCGAAAAAGAGGTGGAAGAGATCAAAGAGTATGGAACCACATTTATTGAAAATTGGGCAACGCATGGGACAGATCTTGTTGCTGCCTTTGAAGTTTTCTACCAACGTTTTATTGTTCTATTTGCCGACGAATCTCAAATAAAGGCATCAGGATGTTCAATTGATTCTTCGGTAAAATTTGTAAAGGACGTTCAACATGCTTATCAAGTGGATCTTTTTGACCGTTTGTCTATTGCTTTTCGCACCAATGGAAAAATTGATAGTTTGCGCATGAATGATTTTCAAAATGCATTGGATCAAAACAATCTGAATGAAAAGACGATTGTTTTTAATAACCTTGTGCAAACAAAAGGAGAATTCGAATCTTCATGGGAGGTACCCATTAAAGAAAGTTGGCATGCAAGAATGTTGTCCTAATCACTGGCATACAGAATCAATAGGGGTGGAAAAACAATGCTGTCCTAAACGTTTTATGACAGCATTGATTTAAGGGTTTAAGTTTCATCAAAAATTTGTCAAATTAGAAACCATGAATAGAGTATATATACCTAAATATTAGGTAGGATGTTGCTTAAATTAAGAATATTACAAGCTAACTATTTTTATTTCTGAGGCTTAAATTTCCGTGACAACCAAAAGCCTGCATAGCCCATAGGGATGCTTACAAAGATAAGAATCAGTAGCTCAAGCGGGAAGAGGTTGTGCGTGCTTGAGTCTAGGATAAGGTCGAAGAGGATGCGCACCGTTGCGGCAATGAGGATGCCTGCAGTAAGTCTGAAAGGCATTTTTAAGGTACATGATTCAATTTGGCTTCCTAAGGTATAGGCAGCAAACAATGTCAATGCACCAAGCAAGAAGTATATGTTTACACCCTTTACTTCGTGTTCATTGTAGGCATTGAACCAATACGCCAGCATGCCTACCAAAAAACCAACCGCAATCATTGTGCGTTGTGGATGTATTTTAATCATGCTTTAAAAGTAGGAAATGATCATGAAATAAGAAGTGTTTTAGTGCGCTGCAGGGAGCATGTCCTGGTATATTTTTGAGACTATTTTCCAAGAACTGCCATAGCGGTACAACGAAATGTAATCAACATAGGTGCGAGATTCACCCTCAAAATAATTGATCCTGGCCACCGCCACATCTCCTGTGATGTCAATGAATTCCACCTCCATGCCAATTTTTTGTCAGTGGCTCTTGGCAATTTCCAAGCGACATTCTTGTTGATTTGTCGTTTATGCAAATCCGCTATATCATATTTGCGCAAAGCAGTCAAATAACCTTTTCCTAGCAGACGAAAGTCAGGATGAAATCCTTCATCAATTTTAACGCTATCACCTTCGTTCTTCAAGCCGTCATTGTATGCAGACTGTATCACACTGGCAATCGAGGCTTTGTCTTTTGTGCTTTCTTAACCATAAGTGTTGAATGAAAACAATACGATGAAGGCAAAAATGATTGTGTTGTGACTAGGCATTGATTTCTTCGGATTTAATTTGAGTATTTGGGCGCAATTGTTGCAGCAGTAAGGCCACCCCAATGACCAACATTGGGGCTATTAGGTTGTACCATAGATAGCCCAAATCAATGATGTCAAGACGATTTAAGCTGTAAAGGACAATGATGCATGCTTGGGCAATCAATGCGGCAGGGAAAACTGCTTTGGCCTGAATTTTCTTGAAAAAGAACGCCACTAAAAAGATGCCCAATATGGTGCCATAAAACAGCGATCCCAATATATTTACGGCCTCAATGAGGTTGTCAAACAAAGAAGCGGCCGCGGCAAAAGCAATGGCAAATAGCCCAAACAGTAGAGTAAATAATTTGGAACGCTGCAAATAGTGCAATTCAGAGCCCTTGCCATTGATGTTGCGTTTGTAAATGTCTACGGTAGTGGTAGAGGCCAAGGCATTCAACTCAGCTGAGGTGGAGGACATTGCTGCAGAAAAAATTACGGCCAACAACAGGCCTACAATTCCTATGGGTAAGTAATTGATCACAAAAGTGATGAAGATGTAGTCATCATCTTGTGTTTCGGCATTCGGATCAACCTTTTTTATGATGGATTTACTTTCTTCCATCAACGCCTTTTCACTTTCATGTATTTCTGCGAGCACTGTTTTTACGCCATCGTCAATGGGTGTATCCTTGTAATGCTCAAACAACGTTTGTTTTTCTTGCCATAACCTTTTTTGTTCTTGCTCCAGTCTTTGATAATCGGGATAAAGGCTGCTTTGTTCCACTTTTTGAACATTTTCTCGATTAAAATGCAAGGGAGGAAGCACAAATTGGTAAAAAAGGAAAACGAGCACTCCAACAAACAAAATGAAAAACTGCATCGGTATTTTAAGCAGCCCATTGAACATCAAACCCAATCTGCTTTCTTTCATTGATTTCCCTCCTAGATAGCGTTGGACTTGAGATTGGTCGGTACCAAAATAACTGAGCTGAAGAAAAAGCCCACCAATAATCCCAGACCAAATGTTGTAACGGCTAGAAGGATCAAACTTCCAATCGATGATTTCCATTTTGCCCATGGCTCCAACAAATTCAATGCCCTTGCCCAAGGAGAGATGGTCTGTGATGTATGCAATGAGAAAAGCACAGGCAATGAACATTCCCAG
>PAVT01000073.1 GCA_002713165.1 Verrucomicrobiota bacterium | reverse complement strand
GTTCATGTATTTAAGTATTTGTAATTCAATTAAATATACGCCTTTTTTAGGCAATGGACAACTTTTTTATTTCATTTTTCTCAAATGCACAACGGGTTAGATTAATTTAATGCCGATGTCTGCTATTAAAGCATTTTCAGTTTTCTTAGTTTTTACACTCCTTTGTTGTAACACAATAAATGCTCAGAAACAGTATTACTATATTAAAATAAAAAAGGAAAATCCTGTTCATTGTGGAGGCATTTATTTAGTGCCTGACAGTACTTTGATAATGGATTCAACGGTCTTGAAGTTTACAAACCATCTAAAAAGTGGCTTTGAGAATTATGGCATCGAATGTAGATTATGGAAAGAAGATAGTATTCAAGACACTTCTTTTCTTCACTTAAAAATTAAGCGTTATAAAACGCAATCTACAGTTATTAAAGCTTATCATATATTAACAATTTTAGGTATCTACCCACTTTCATATGTCAGTCATATTTTCGAAATAGAACAGCTAAATAAAATTGATACCATATTTGATATGTTCTGGACACGAGTAAAAATAGTTGCAGACAAATACGAAAAAGGCTTGGACCAGATTGAAGAGCGACTAACACGTGACATTTCAGAGCACATTATCCTGTACGATTAGCCAAATAGCTTTGTGTTTATCCGTATTCTCTCAATTCGACCATTAGTTATATACACTTTCAGTTGCATTCGAAATATTTATTTTTACTGTTTAATCACAAGCTATGGCAGGACACAGTAAATGGGCGAACATAAAGCGAAGAAAAGGAGCTCAAGATGCAAAAAGGGCAAAAGTTTTCACACGAATTTTAAAAGAAATTGCCATTGCGGTAAAAGAGGGTGGAAGCCCTGATCCAGATTCAAATCCACGATTGAGGTTGGCCATTGCCAATGCCAAAGGGGTAAATATGCCCAAGGACAACATCAACAGGGCCATCAAAAAGGCCTCAGACAAAGACAGTGAGAGTTATCAAGAAGTTACTTATGAAGGGTATGGGCCAGCGGGCATTGCTTTGTTTGTGGAGGCCACTACAGACAACATTAACAGAACAGTCTCTAATGTCCGTGCCATTTTTACAAAGTATGGCGGTAGCTTGGGCACCAATGGTTCGCTTGAATTTATTTTCGACCGAAAGGGCGTATTCAGCATTCCACTAGAGCGCTTATCAGAGTGGGACATGGAAGAATTTGAAATGGAGTTGATTGATGGTGGGGCTGAAGAAGTCGAAAAAGAAGATGAGTTTGTAACCATTTACACTTCTTTTGAAGATTTTGGTAATATGCAGAAGAAACTAGAAGAGCTCTCTATAGAAGCAGAAAGTCAAGAACTACAGCGCATTCCAAATTCTACGCAAGAAGTAGACATAGAGGATGGCAAGAAAGTATTAAACATCATCGAAAAATTTGAAGAAGATGATGATGTGAACACAGTGTTCCACAACATGGAATTGTCAGAAGCCTTAATGGCTGAAATGGAATAAAGGCAACGCCTTTGAAACCCTCATTTTCTTAATCTTTATTTTTGAATTAAACATCTCCTTATGAACGATAAGTTAAAACAACTGGAAGAAAAAATTGCTTTGGCCAAACAAGGTGGAGGCGAAAAGAGAATAGAGGCGCAGCACAGTAAAAATAAATTGACTGCAAGAGAGCGGATCCACTTCTTGATGGATGAGGACACTTTTGAGGAGATCGGCATGTTAGTTACTCATCGCAGCAGCAATTTTGGATTGGACAAAAACAAGCCACTGGGTGATGGAGTGGTCACAGGGTATGGTAAAATCAATGGAAGACTGACGTATGTTTTCGCTCAAGATTTCACAATTATGGGTGGTTCTTTGGCTGAAGCACATGCAGAAAAAATTGTAAAACTGATGGAGTTAGCCATGAAAAATGGGGCCCCTTTGATTGGGCTAAACGATTCTGGAGGTGCGCGAATTCAAGAAGGAGTTGTTTCATTGGGAGGTTATGCGGATATATTTTATAGAAATACCTTGGCGAGTGGTGTTATTCCTCAATTGTCTGCCATAATGGGCCCATGTGCCGGTGGGGCAGTCTATTCGCCTGCTTTGACAGACTTTATTATGATGGTGGAGCAATCGTCCTACATGTTTGTCACGGGGCCAAACGTGGTCAAAACGGTCACACATGAGGAAGTGAGTGCAGAAGAACTTGGAGGAGCGCATACGCATGCGACCAAATCAGGTGTAACTCATTTTACCTACCCCAATGAAGTGGAGTGCATCAATGGGTTAAAAAGTTTGCTCTCCTACATTCCTCAGAATTGTGAAGAAGAACCGCCATCTATTGACTATCAAGGAGGAGATGAGACAAGGACTCAATTGAACGGGATAGTGCCGGAAAATCCAAATCAGCCTTACGATATTCGAGAGGTAATATTAAATACGGTTGATGAGCAGTCTTTTTATGAAGTGCACAAAGACTTCGCTGAAAACATCGTGGTGGGGTTTGCTCGAATGGGTGGAAGGTCCATAGGAATTGTAGCCAATCAACCTGCAGTATTGGCCGGCGTCTTGGACATTAATTCATCCAATAAAGGGGCAAGGTTTGTTCGTTTTTGCGATTGCTTTAACATTCCATTGTTGGTTTTTGAAGATGTTCCAGGCTTTCTTCCTGGTACCGATCAAGAATGGAATGCGATCATTACAAATGGAGCGAAATTGTTGTATGCATTCAGTGAGGCCACTGTCCCAAGAATCACAGTCATTACGAGAAAGGCATATGGCGGAGCTTATGATGTCATGAATTCAAAACACATAGGGGCAGACATGAATTTTGCATGGCCTACAGCAGAAATCGCAGTCATGGGAGCAAAAGGTGCAGCAGAGATTATTTTCAAGAATGAGATTAGGTCTGCAGACAATCCTAAAGACAAGTGGAAGGAAAAAGAGGCGGAATATGCTGAAATGTTTGCCAACCCTTACAATGCTGCTGCCAGGGGTTATGTTGACGAGGTGATTCGCCCAGATCAAAGCCGTGAGAAATTACTCAAAGCCTTTTCAATGTTGAAAAACAAAGTAGACAAATTGCCACAAAAAAAACATGGCAACATTCCTTTGTAAGTTTAAAGCTTCATTATTTTTTGAACTGAATTTCCAGCTTTCACAAAGTAAATGCCTTTAGGCAATTCGCTGAGGTCCAATTTAAGTGAGGATTCTATGCGCCTATTCAATAAAATTCGTCCATTGATATCTACCAATTGAACAATTTCTGATGATTTTGGTCCGCTCCAATTTATTCAGAGTGACTTTGCATTAAAACTTGTTAATAATGCTTTATTAATGCGTTGATATTAAGTTGATAAACGACTAATTTGACAATGATAATGCATTACAAACATCAAAATTTAATACAAAATGGGCTTTTCGGATGGTTATATTGAACGAATAATATCAAAAAATAAATTTTTCAAGGAACTAGTTCTGATTATTGATTTGCAACTCATGGAAATAGAGTTAAAAAAAGCATATAGAATAGGCATAAGGGAGCGCAGAACAAAGGCATACAAACCCCTGCTTTTATTTAAGATACAACTTGTCTCAATTTGGCATAACTTATCAGAGATTGAAATAGAAGAAATGGTAAACGATAGCCTTTCTATGATGCGAGTCTGTGAACAAGAGTTAGAAGATTCTATTCCTGACCATAGTACTCTAGCCGATTTAGAACAGAACTGATAGCAAAAAAGGTTTATGATAGAATCTCAGAAAAGGTAAACACTTAACTTATATGCGTAAACTAATTGTGAAGAATAGAAAAGCAAAAGTAAATTCTTCCTTAACAAAGAGCCCTTTTCTCCTCAAAGGTAAAATAACATATGGATTAGCAAAGGATCAAAGGGAATAAGAACGCATGTAAATAGAACAGCAAAAAGAACAAGACTACCATGTACTGAAAAAGCAAGAGCAGCCAGGTTCAGATAATGAAGCAAGGTGGGTTAAGAAAAGAGGTAAATATACCTACGAGTATAAAAAGCACATTGCGACAGATAAGGGGGTATTAAATTGGGAGTTCTTACTACAATAGCTATCGAACATCATAGCAGGGGACTAGGGGAATTAATAGACAAAGTTTCCAAACAATATCGAGAAGAAGTAATGGCATATAAAGGGTATAAGTGCAAAGCAAATGATGAATTACAAATGTCGAAAAGCCATATAAAGTAGAGTAATGCATTAAGGGTATAAAAATAGTCACTGAGTAATTGGCAAATTATATTTAACAAGGCAATTAGCAAAACAAGATGGGTAGTTGAAAGAACCTTTGGAAGCTTGAAACAATGATACGGTTCGGGAGATACTAGATTAAATGGCAAGGCAAAAGTCCATTCCATACACATATTAGAAGCAATAGCCCATAATCTTATACGAAGCCCCGGTTTAGTATGGGCTAGGTATGACCAATAATTAACAAATGCCCTAAAAAGGGCATTTAATCACTTACATTGACCTCAATTATAAATTTCATCTTGTAATTTAATACTTTTTGAAAGTAAATTTATTCGCAAGGCTTTTTCAAAGGTATCTATCAGTTGATGCCAAGAGATTTGCGGGAGTTTGGTTTAATAGAAGCCATTGAAGAATTAACCCAAAAGACCTTCAATCCGTTAGAGATTGATTGTGAGTTTGAACATTTCAAAATTCAAAAATGATATAACGAACACATAGAGGTCAGTATCTACAGAATTGTTCAAGAGTTAGTAAACAACATCCTTAAACATGCCAATGCAACCAAAGTGCATATACAATTGTTCCAAAACAATAGTAAACTGATTCTCATAGTGGAAGACAATGGTCATGGGTTTGACGAATCAACATCTGCAGAAGGACATGGCTTGTTAAATATTAGGAGCAGGCTGAGCACCGTTAATGGAGAAGTGAATTTTGAACCAAGTCCATCCTCAGGTTCAATCGCTACTGTTCGCATACAGCTCAATTAGATCTTTAGTCATTTTTTCGAAAAGAGGTTCCCAACGATATTTTTCCAAGGCCACCTTTCGGCTATTTGTAGACAACTTTTCCCATAGTTCTCTTGACTCTAGAAGTTCAATACAAGCATGAGCAAAACCTTTCGCATCGTCTTCAACAAGCAGGTGCTGTTTGTCGTTGACTGCAATGCCCTCGGCACCTATCGACGTGGTAACCATTGGATTACCACGGTATAAGCCATCCAGTACCTTTACTTTCATTCCACTTCCAAAACGCAAGGGCACAATAAATACACGAGTATGTTTTAAATAATTCTCTAAGTCGTTCACAAAACCCGCAAACTCTATGTTTTTAGTCAACCCAGCAGCCTTCAATAATCTTTGATCGGCTTGATGCCCCAAAATATTTAGAATGGTATCAGGGTGAATTTTAAGTATTTCAGGCCAAACCCGTTCAATAAACCATAAAATTCCATCGATATTAGGCTCCCAACTTAAAGTACCCATAAAAAGTAAGGAAGGTTTTGTCTGTTCCCATTTCAACGTTGGAAGGTCCAACAAAGAGGCATTTCCCAAATGAAAGGTTGTTTGGAATAATGCCGTATTAAAACCTTCATTTTTATACAATGCAATGTCAGAGGGTGTTGAAAATATAAGATGACATTGTTCAATTATTTTTTTTTCGTAACGTTTAACACGCCACTCCTCTACCTTCAGAATTAATTTCTTGAGTGGGTTGGATGTCAATTCACTCATACGCTTCCACAACATGAATTCCGCATTGTGAGTGTGCAGCACTACCTTACCTTTAAAAGCGGTCGGAACATACTGAAACATCTCGTAGTGATCAATGATGATAATGTCATAATCCTTGATGATGCCTTGCAATGCTTGTTTAAATTTTCTAGAGCGGTTTCTAAAAACGTTCAAGCATGGACTCACAAAATAGCTTATTAGCAGATTTACCGCAGAACGAGGCATGCGCAATGGAAGTCCAATAAAATTTTTGAGCGTAGTTCGATTGGAGAATTCTTCGACATGATTTATGTCGTTGTCTTTCAAGAAACAAGCGACACCTAGTTTGAAGTTGCTGTCTAGATTTTTCACATAGTTCCATGACTTAATTGCACCTCCACTTTTTGGAGGGAAAGGCAATTGAGTCGTGATAAATAGAATGTTCTTAGGTTTCAATGCTGAAAATCAATGTGGCAGCGAAGATAGGGATTTCACCATTTCTAAATAGGAGCATCTTGGTCTCTTGCTTAATGATTGCTATATTTGGTTAAACATCATTGCAGTTTAAAAGGCAACATACTCATAGTAGATGATCTACTATTGATATTTGGGTCTTGGTAGAGGACATCAACACTGCTGAATTGATTGCCACCGCCAAAATCAACTCGGTTAGTGGAGAATATCTAGTTGTATTACCCCCTCAGGTCGAAATTACAGCGTTTCTGCGAACAAAGAAGGGTTTTTCTTTTATTCAAATAAATTTGAGGTACCTACTTCTGCTAAGTATCAAGAAATTAAGAAAGACATTCAATTGAAACCATTAGAAAAAGGAGCAAGAGTGCTATTGAACAATATCTTTTTCGAAACCAGTAAAGCTACCCTTACTTAAGAGAGTTACATCGAACTTGGAAAGGCTGTGGATTTGCTAAAGACCAACCCAACTATGCGTGTTGAGATAGGGGGCCATACAGACAATGTTGGCTCAGATGAATCGAACATGAAACTTTCGCATGATAGAGCGAAATCAGTTAGAAACTATCTTGTAAAGGCAGGGATTAAAAGTGAGCGTTTAGAAGCAAAGGGATATGGTGAGACACAAGCAGTTGCAGACAATGAAACCGAAGTAGGCAGAAAAGCAAACAGACGAACTGAATTTGTTGTTTTAGACCATTAGTCAAGTTGTTAAAGTTTCTAAACCAAACAGAGATTCGATGGTTTCAGTTATACTTTTGTAAATCAATTCAAAAAACATGAAAAAATTTAGTTTATTCGCCCTAGGGGCTTGGCTTATTTTAGCGGCAATGGGCTTTGGTGGAGATAAATACGAAACCTTAAAAATTGGAGCAAAAGCTCCTATGGTTGAACATAAAATGGCCTCAACAAACGGTGAAACCACAACACTCAACAAACTTAAGGGTGAGAATGGGACATTGGTCATTTTTTCTTGCAACACCTGCCCCTTTGTGATTGCTTGGGAAGATCGCTATCCAGATTTAGCAAGAGAGACAAAAGACGCAAGCATTGGTTTTGTATTGATCAATTCCAATGAAGCAAAGCGACAAGGAGACGACTCCATGGAAGAGATGAAAGAACATGCATCAGAAAAAGGTTATGCTGATATACCCTATTTGGTAGATAAAAATTCCCTACTAGCAAACGCTTTCGGGGGTAAAACAACACCACATGTATTTTTATTTAACAATGATTGGGAGCTAGTGTACGAAGGTGCCATCGATGACAATTACAAGGATGCGGACGCAGTAAATCAAAGGTATTTGCACGATGCGATTCACAATTTAATTGATGGGAAACCGATAAATCCTAATGACACGAAGGCAATTGGGTGCAGCATAAAAAGGGTATTGAATTAAGCCCAATACTCATTAAAATTGTTTAAGCCCTCTTTACACTAAGAGGGCTTTTTTGTTAAGTCCTTATATTTATTGACATCTTCATGGCAATGCTTAATTTTGCAGTACAACTAAATTTTACCCAATGATTAAGATTTTCAAGACTCTGGCTGCTGTTCTTATCTGCTTTATTTTTATGACAGCTTGCAACGAGGTCACAGACAAAAATACCACAGAAGAAACCTCAATTAACGAGACAATTACTGCAATGCATTTGCACCATTGGAATGAAGAATTAGAAATGGGGATTGTGAATGATTTTTTCCCGCCGCCAGTTGCAGGACGAATTTATACATATCCCAATATTGCCGCTTATGAAATATTGGTTCAAACCCAAGATAAATATAAATCACTTTCACCTCGATATGAGGCATTGACTGTGCCTGTCTTAAAGGATGAAAATGTGAATGCGAGAGTTGCTTCAATTTTTGCATTCTATTATACTGGTATAGAGTTGATTTATTCAATTGAAACGATGAATGAAGCCATGGAGAAGTTCAAGTTAGAATTGATGAATTCTCTTGACAAGAGTGAGATTGATGCTTCTGATCGTTATGGAAAATCTGTTGCTGATGCAGTACTTAGTTGGGCAAAAACAGATGGCTACAACAAAATGAGAAGCTATCCAAAATACGAGTTGTTAAAGACAGAGGGCAGTTGGCTACCTACACCACCAGATTATACGGACGCCTTAGAACCACATTGGATGAAATTGAAACCCTTCACTTTGGATTCTGCTCAACAATTTAGACCAGAAAAGCCAACGACCTACAATATGGATACCTCAAGTCAATTCTATGAAGAAACAATGGAGGTGTATCAGGCCGTTTTGGACAGCAATGACGAAAGAATTGCGATTGCGAAGTTTTGGGATTGCAATCCTCTTGTTACCAAACACAAAGGTCATGTTATCTTTTCAGAAAAAAAGCTTACTCCCGGGGGGCATTGGGTCAATATCGGGCGAATCGCAATGCGAGCAAAAGAGTTTGATTTGATGCAGACAGCACATACCTATGTGATGCTAACAGTGGGTATTCACGAAGCCTTCATCAGTTGTTGGGACGAAAAATACAACAGCAACTACATTCGTCCTGTTACTGTGATTCAAGAACACATAGATCCAGATTGGCTGCCAATATTGTATACACCAAATTTTCCTGAATACCCAAGTGGGCATAGTGTAGTTTCTGGCTCTGCGGCTACAATTCTGACTGATATTTTTGGTGAAGGATTTTCTTTTACAGATTCTACTGAGGTGCCTTATGGTATGTCACCAAGATCATTTGGTTCATTCTTCGAAGCCTCAGATGAGGCGGCGATCAGTCGCATGTATGGAGGAATACATTTTACACCGGCAATTGAAGTTGGTAAAGTGCAAGGTCGCCAAGTGGGACGACATGTGCTCGAGACCCTTAAGCTCAATTAAATTATATTTATGTTAAGACGTCATCAAATACTCCTTTGTATAGGAATTCTCTCTTTAATTACAGTTGGTTGTTCAGGAGAGGCCCCGAAATCAAAAAAAAAGGATTCTTCCGTAACGAAAAAAGAACAAAAATCTCAGCAGCCTCTTTTTACCCTTACAAATAAAGATGAAACCGGATTTTATTTTGAAAATAGGTTTACCGAGACTGAAGGACTCAATTCATTAACTTATGAATATGTATACAATGGCGGAGGAGTAGCCATTGGTGACATCAATAATGACGGCCTACAGGACATATTTATCTCTGGCAATAATTTTGGTGGCGGCTTGTTTTTGAACCGGGGGGATTTAAGGTTTGAAGACATCACAAGGTCTGCAGGAGTATTGGTAAAAACACCATTCGTGACGGGCATTTCGATGGTTGACATCAATAATGATGGATATGACGACATCTATATGTGTAAATCTTTGGACAGAGATCCAAAAAAAAGAGCCAACGTCTTACTCATCAACAATCAAGATTTAACCTTTACAGATAAAGCTGATGAATACGGTTTGGCAGACGAGAGCTACTCCAATTACGCCTCCTTTTTTGATTATGATTTAGATGGGGATTTGGACATGTATCTTTTAAATCATCGGCATGATTTTAAGGTGGCAGCGAATTTGAAAGGACATAGAGAAAAGTATGGTGATGTTGCACGTTTTGGAGATACAACCTATGAATACATCAGTGATAGGCTCTATAGAAATAATGGACCTGGAAGAGAGTTTACTGATGTAACTGAGAAATCGGGTGTATTAAATTGGGGCTATGGTTTGAGTGCTACAGTAGGCGACATTAACAAGGACGGCTACCCTGACATCTTTGTAGCCAATGATTATTCAAGCAAAGACAATCTATACATCAACAATGGTAATGGAACCTTTACAGATAAACTGGAGGAATATGTATTTCACATTTCAAAGCATTCCATGGGTTCAGATATTGCAGATTTTAACAATGATGCACAACCTGACATTGTCACGCTAGACATGATCTCCGAGGACAATTACAGGCAAAAACAATTGAAGTGGCTAAGCACATATGACTTGTATCATCTATTTACAGAATCAGGTCTCTATCATCAAGTCGTGCGCAATACATTACAACTGAACAATGGAGACGGCACATTTAGTGAGATTGGCCAATTGTCTGGGATCTCGCATACAGATTGGAGTTGGTCACCGCTCTTTGCAGATTACGACAATGATGGGTTCAAGGATATTTTTATTTCTAACGGCTATTTTCGAGATGGGAATGATCAAGATTATGTAAAATACCGTTCAGCAAAAGTGATAGATGCAGCTGGAGGTTTCCCAAAAGTGAAGAAAATGGATTTGATCAATCAAATGAAATCCACCAAAATCAACAATTATATTTACAAGAACAATGGCGATTTAACCTTCACAAAAAAATCAAGAGAATGGGGTTTTCGGCAACCCTCATTTAGCAATGGGGCCGCATTTGCAGATCTTGACAATGACGGTGATTTAGACATTGTTACAAATAACTTTAACCAACAGGCCTTTCTCTACAGAAACAATCTAGAAAAACTAGAAGTGCCAAAGAACTACCTTAGAATAAGGCTAAAAGGAGTAGGGAACAATCCAAGAGGAATAGGTGCTAAGGTGACAATCAGCACAGACAATGGCATTCAATATTTAGAGAACTCCCCTTACAGAGGATATTTTAGTTCGAGTGAAGGAGTGCTTCATTTTGGTCTAGGCAATTTGGAGAAAGTTAATGAGATTACCATTGAATGGCCAGAAGGAGAGCTACAAAAATTGAAGAATGTAAAGGCCAACCAAGAGTTGACTATAGACAAGAATAATCTTGAAGAACATAATTCATTGGAAGAAGAGAAGGCTGTGCTGTTAGAAGAAGTAAGCAATGCCTTTTCGAAATCATATCTACACAAAGAGGACGCATTTATTGACTTTAAAAGAGAGCCATTGCTGGAACATATGATCTCCAATAAAGGCCCTTTTATGACCATTGCAGATTTTAATGGAGATGAATTAGAAGACATATTTATTGGAGCAAGTAGTGGGGCAGCGGCAATGGTTTTTGCTCAAACAGCTTCGGGTGAATTTAAAAACCTTGCAAATCCAAGCTTTAGTAAAGATGCTAAATATGAGGATGCTCAGTCTGTTGCCTTTGACCTCGAAGGTGATGGAGATCTGGATTTGTATGTGGTAAGTGGAGGTTATGCACACGCAAAAGGTTCACCACTATATGAGGACAGAGTTTACATTAACAATGGAAAAGGAGTATTTCAAAGAGCCAAAGATGTACTGACGAGAAATGCTGAAAATGGGACTTGTGTAGTTGCTCATGACATAGATATGGATGGAGATGTAGACCTTTTTGTTGGCGGTGGGGCATCCCCTATTGAATATCCACTTGAAGCTAAAAGTATTTTATGGATCAATGAAGGTGGAAATTTTAAAAATGCAACTGCTCAACTTCCCAATAATGGTAAAATTGGGATGATCAACGCAGCAGCTTGGTTTGATTACAATGGAGATCAACAAAAAGAATTGTTGTTAGCTGGTGAGTGGATGCCATTAAAGTTGTTTCAATACAAGGACAATATTTTTAAAGACATAAGCGCTTTGGCTGGCTTAGAGAAAACTGCTGGTTGGTGGAATACAATCACCGTTCAAGACATTAACAATGACAATCGACCGGATGTTCTGATTGGTAATCGTGGAGACAATTCATTCTTCAATGCATCACCGGCTAAACCTGCACAGATTTATGCCAAAGACTTTGACAATAATGGAAGCATGGATGCATTGCCTTTTTACTATTACAGTGATGGGAAAATGTACCCCAAACATTCTATGGATGAAATATTTACCCAATACCCAGGCATACGTAGGAAATTTGGGCGTTATGATAAGTTCTCTCGGGCAGGCTTAAATGAAATATTTTCACAAGAAGAGTTGCTGGGGGTAGAAAAAAGAGAAGTTCACACATTCAGTTCCTCTGTCTTACTCAATCAAAAAGACGGGACGTTGAAGCTTACAAAGTTGCCTTTGCAGGCTCAATTTTCTGAAGTGCATGGGATATTGGTCAAAGATATCAATGGAGATAACATACAGGATGTACTCATTTCTGGCAATCAGTATGGAACGGATGTATCTATGGGAAGAAGTGATGCGAGTTTTGGAACACTTTTATTAGGAGATGGAAAAGGAAATTTCAAGCCAACAACTGTCCAACAGAGTGGATTTAAAGTTATTGGAGATATGCGCGGCGTTTATCAATTAAAGACCAATTCTGGAGAGCTTATAATAGTGCTTCGGAACAAGGATACTCCCAAGGTATTCAAGCTTAAAAAACCAAATGCATAAAAAAGGCCGATGATTTGTCATCGGCCTTTTTCTTTATTCACTGTTTTTATTTAGCACCATCGCCAAATTTGTATTGAAATCCAACTGCAAGAACGTACTTAAATTGAGTTCTTGGTCCAATTTTTTGATTTCCATTATTGTCTATTCTTGGAGTACCATCGGATTTGGTTTCAGCAATATCAATATCATCATCATAGATCAGGGAGGTACTAATCGTCGTTGTTAGATATTTATTGATTTTCATGCCGATCAAATTGTCCCAGTTGACATCAATGTTTTGGGGGTTGTTGGTATAATTTGAGAAGAGATCAAGGTTTGTCTGATAAGTTACATTTTCAGCAATTTCTCTTTTGTACAACAACCTTAGATAACCCCCTATTTCCATTCTAGAGGTATTCCCATCTTTGGTTTTGTTGCCCAAGGCATCAAATTCCGCAGCCTCTACACCAAAAGCTCCTACATCCGCCAAACTTTGAATGTTCACCACAGTAAGTTTAGAGGTAAAAGGAGATATGAAAAGGGTTAGATTCTCACTTGGTTTAAAATCCATCCCAAGCGCCCCTAGCAAATAACCTGGAGCCATAAAGTCAGATATTTTAGTCGTTTCCGATTCATCTGAAAACCCTGGAGCAAATTGCGATTTGAAATTGAGAAGCCCTGCATAATACCAATGTTTTGATGCTTTCTTTCCATATTTGGAGTTCAATAGAATACGGTCATCAGATTTTATCCATTCACTTCCTCCAATTTGAGTCTCTCCATAACCAAGCGTCAAGTTATTGTCCCATGCGGAAGTGCCTTTTTTGTAATTGGCAAATAGATCGAGCAAACTATTTAAAGAAACTGAACTCTGACCACCTGCTGCCCAATTGGAAAGTGATACTTGCGTAAAGTTCACACCGAAAGTTCCTCCTGTTTTCCAACCTTGTGTGGTGTCTTCTTTGGTCTTACGTAATGCTTTTTCAGCATCGGTAACTTGAGCATTCAGCACTGTTGAAGTGAGTGCAAAAATTATAAGTGTGATTAAATTTTTCATTGTCATTGATCGGTTTAATTTCATTTTTATTGAGGTTAGTCTTTATGAACATGCACATCCATTTGTGGAAACGGTATGTTGATGCCCCTAGAATTAAATTCATTGTAAACAGATTCCATGGTTTCCATGTAAACAGCCCAATAGTCCTCACTTTTAACCCATACTCTTGTCGCAAGATTCACCGAACTGTCTGCCAATTCGCTCACTTTCACAAATGGAGCAGGGTCTTTAAAAACACGACTATCAGCACCTAGAATCTCCAATAGAATTGCCCGAGCATCTTCAATTTTATCACCATATCCAATACCAAAAGTCCAATCTACTCTTCGTGTCTCTTCGGTAGAATAGTTTGTCATTGCAGAAGTAGAGAGTCCGCCATTTGGGATGATGATTGTTTTATTGTCTGGAGTTTTCAGAATAGTGTTAAAGATTTGAATAGAATTGACAGTGCCGCTGTATCCTTGAGCATCAATCCAATCTCCAACTTTGAAAGGCTTCAACAACAAAATAATGACACCTCCTGCAAAGTTTTGAAGTGTGCCCGACAATGCCATACCCACTGCTAAACCTACAGCTCCTAGAATCGCAATAAATGAGGTCATGGCGATTCCAACCATACTCAAGACAGAAATGATCAAAATGACCTTTAACAAACTTGAAATTATCCCTGCAAGAAAAGGCCGTAAAGAGGCATCTACATCTCTTTTCTCCATTGCTTTTTTCACGAAGTTTGTGAGCCGTTTAATTACCCACATACCGATGATCAGTGTTATTATAGCACCTATCAATTTAGGTGTGTAGGTAAGTATCAAATCAATTATCTTGTCTGAATAGTTTTCTATCATTTCCATAATGTTGAATTTAGTCGATGTTTTTAATCAATTGATCGGCAAAAGTAGAACTTAAATTCAATTTTTTTGTTAAACAAAATTAGCTTGCATTCATGAATCGTCTCCTTATCCTATTGCTATTTACATTTGTTGTACTGCTGGTTGACTATTATGCTTTTCAGGCCATTAAAACTCTGATTATTGGGTTTTCATCTGCAAGTCAACGCGCAATAAAGCTCGTCTATTTCTCATTTACGGCATTGGTGATTTTGGCCATTTTTGTATACAACTTTGGAGACCCAGACTCTCTAGCAAGGCATGCACGAACCTTTATTATGTCATTTATTTTTATAAATGTTTTGGGTAAATTGATTTTAGCACTATTCGTGTTTATTGATGACATTGTTCGAGGAGTAAGATGGGCAATCATGAAATTTTCCTCAACAACCTCAAACGAGTTAGGAGGAGAACCGATAAGTCGATCAAAATTTATTGCAACAACAGGAATTATAGTGGCAGCAGCCCCTATTATAAGTATGAGTTGGGGCATTATAAGTGGAGCCCATGATTATAGGATTAGGAGACTTAAATTGCCAGTAAAAGCCCTTTCTCCTAAGCTTCAAGGCTTTAAAATAGTTCAGCTATCCGACATTCACTCAGGTAGCTTTTGGAACAAAACAGCTGTAAAAGGAGGCATAGAAATGATTGTTGAGCAGAAGGCGGACTTGATTTTATTTACAGGTGATTTGGTGAATAACAAAGCCACAGAAATGGAAGAATGGGCAGAATTGTTTTCTAAAATTAATGCTCCTTATGGGGTCTATTCCGTTTTAGGAAATCATGATTATGGTGATTACGTAAGGTGGAATACTTCGGAAGAGAAAAGTGCAAATTTGGAGCAATTGTTAGCAACTCAGAACTACATGGGCTGGGAGGTGCTAAGAAATGAACACAGAAGCATTGATGTAGATGGTGAAAGAATAGGATTAGTTGGGGTAGAAAACTGGAGTGCTAAAGAAAGATTTCCTAAGTACGGAGATTTAGACCTGGCAACAAAGGAGCTTCCCAAGGATACTAGTGTAAATATATTGATGTCTCACGATCCAAGTCACTGGCGAGAAGAAGTGATCACAAAGTATCCTAATATGAATTTAACTCTTTCTGGTCACACCCACGGAATGCAGTTTGGAGTAGAAATACCTGGGTTTAAGTGGAGTCCTGTACAATACATGTATAAAGAGTGGGCGGGGCTTTATCAAAGTGAAGAACAATATCTTTATGTGAATAGAGGGTTTGGCTATATTGGATATCCAGGTAGATTTGGTATCTTGCCAGAGATTACTGTTATTGAGTTGGAAAACAAAGCCTAATGAAAAAAATAGTGTCTTTAGTTTCTTTATGCCTTCTCCTTGGATTAGGATGCAGTTACGAGAATGAAGAAGAGTATTTTGATGAAATTAATTTATCAACTGCAAATCCTTCGGATACAACAAAGGGGGACGGGGTTACTTTTCAGTTCAATGTCAATCCCATTATTCAAACAAACTGCACTTTTTCTTCCTGTCACAGAGCTGGAGCTCCAGCATTTATTGGAGACTATACCAAATATTCTGGGATAAAAGACAAAGTAGACAATGGATCTTTTAAAAGAAGAGTAATCGATCAACCAAGAGATATGCCAAGGAATAGGCCTCCATTACAAGAATCTCAAATTGATCAACTGAAAGCTTGGATAAACGACGGTGCCCCTAACAATTAAGCAATGAAACCAATTAGCTTTTTATTATTATTAACATTAACATTAAGCTTGTTGGCTCAAGAGGATTGGGCGGGCCCTGCTTTTCGAGATACAAGAATTGTGAATGGTCATTCTGTAGAAACCAACCAAAAAGGGCAATTAAAGTTTATTATTTCACATCGTTTTGGTAGCATTGATGGAGGGCTTGAAGAATTTTATGGCCTTGATCAGTCTAATGTTCGAATGGGATTGGATTTTGGAATAACAAAAAGACTTACAGTTGGTACAGGAAGAAGTTCAGAGCAAAAAACTTTAGATGGGTTTGTAAAGTGGAAGTTACTTGAACAAACGGGAAACAATGCAATGCCAATCAATTTGACCCTATTTTCATCTGCAGCAATTCGCACCCTCAATATTGATGTAGCACAAAGAGATTATCCATTTAGTTCAAAATTGTTTTATACGTATCAGGTGTTGATTGCGCGAAAATTTTCTGACAGATTAAGTTTACAGTTGATGCCCACATTGGTGCATAGGAATTTTGTAGAAACAATAGAGGTAAGCAATGACGTGCTTGCAATTGGCGGAGCCAGTAGGTTTCAGCTCACAAAGACCATCTCATGGCAATTAGAATATTATTACACATTGCCCGATCAGCTCTCAGATATATACAAGAATGCGTTGTCCATGGGTTTTGATATTGAAACCAAGAGTCATGTTTTTCAGTTGCATGTCTCTAATTCACAGGGCATGATAGAAAAGTTTTTTATTGGAGAAACAAGAGGTAGTTGGGAAGATTTGAACATATTCTTTGGATTCAATATCAGTCGGGACTTTCAATTAGGTGGTCGAAATTATAAGTAGAGATGGGATTGCAGAAGAAAAAATGGTCAGTTGTAGTTCTTGTAGTATTTTGCATGATTTGTTGGAGTTTTAGCGAATACGAAAAAGATGATTTTTCGGAGGATACTCCTATATCAGACGTACTCCTCGACCTTGGAGTTCATCTGCCAGAGCATGCGCGACCAAATGCTGATGAAGCTACGATAAAACGTGGATATGAGCTTGTGCATAATGGCAGAACAATAGGTCCTGATGGTAAGAAGTCCAAATACATTAGTAAATATTTTAATTGTACCTCCTGTCACAACCAAGTGCAGGAAGATCCCATATTAAACACAATAGATCCTGATGCAAGATTAGAGTTTGCAGTAGAAAAAGGATTAAAATTTTTACCAGCTAGTACATTTTATGGCATAGCAAATAGAGAAAGCTGGTACAATGATGATTATTATAAAAAGTACGGCGATTTAGTAATACCTGCAAACAAAAGCTTAGCTGAAGCTACACAACTCTGTGCTAAAGTATGTTCTTCAGGGAGATGCCTTGAAGATTGGGAGCTGGAAGCCATACTTGCTTATTATTGGAGTTTACAATTAAAGCTAAAGGACTTAAACTTTAGTGAAAGTGAAAAAACGCTGTTAATGAACGCCTCCGACAAGGAGGAAACAATTGCAATGCTTAAGGGGAAATATGCACTTAGGTCACCAGCAACTTTTGGAGAAAAACCCTACAATTATCTAGAAGGGTATATGTCGATTAAAGGAAATGCAGACAAGGGGAAACAACTGTACAAATTAAGCTGTATGGCATGTCATCAAGCAGGAGGTGTTTCTGACATTACCTTTGATTACAGTTCACTAACATTTCAGAAATTCCTTCGTCAAATAGATAAAAGTGGCAACTACAATTTGTATGAAATAATTCGACATGGCACATACGCAGACAAAGGTAAACCTAGATATATGCCCCTTTACCCAAAAGAACGTCTGAGTGACCAACAAGTCGAAGATTTAAGGGCATACATGAAATCGGCTTCCTAATACGACAGAACTTTTTTTAACTTGTGTGGTTTTAGTTAGGTAAAGAATTATTTGCTATGAATTTTAACACAGTAGACCTTCACACAGAACTCCTGAAAATTCGGAGAAGAAATGCAAAAAATGATATTCTTGACGAAGTAAATGATTTACTTCAAGATGGATACAATAGGGACATTAATGTTAAAGATCAAATAAAAAGTAGCAGTGGAAGCCAACAAACATTTGACATGACTAAACTGAATCCAGAGCGCATATATACCCTGGATCAAATTAAGTCTCTTTGTATAAAATACAGATTAAGATTTTTAGATGCTTCTATCTTTAAGGGGGAGATTCCTTATGAAGCAGTGTTAAAAATAAAGGAAATAGAAAAGGAACACGATTGTAAACTTGAAAGTTTTAAAATAGTTGCTCCAAAAAAGATGTTTCAATTAAGTGATAAAGATTCAGATCCAATCCTGTTCTTAAGGCTGACGAATAATCGTTTTTATTTCATTCACAAATGGGGAGGCGAAATCAATGTTTTTCGCTCATTGCTTGCATTTCCGTTCAGGAATGTAATGACCATGTTTTGGTCTCTTTTTGCAATAGCATTGGTGTTTACCATTTGCATCCCCACATCTTCGGCCTATTTATTTGCCTTTTTACTTGTCCATAGTTTCATAGGTATATGTGGCTTGGCATGTTTGGTTATTTTTTCATTGCGTGAAAACTTATCCAACATAGAGTGGGACAGCCGATATTACTGTTAACTTTGCGGTTTTTCTAAGCAATGTATACTACGCTAGCCATCTATTTGACTCTATTATTTAAATTGGGAGGTGTCAATAATCCTGAAGGAAATCACTTACTGAAAATTGAAGGCATTAAAGACATCCAGGGAAACATTGCCATAATGGTATTTAATAGTGAAGTAGGTTTCCCTAAAGATGAATCTAAAGCAATTCTAAAAAAAGTACTTCCGGTCAATAAGAAACAAATGACAATACCACTTGGAAATTTACCATCAGGGGATTATGCAATTTCAGTCATTCAAGATGTCAATATCAATGAAAAACTTGATGTAAACGTATTGGGAATGCCAAAAGAGCCCTTTGGATTCTCAAACAATGCAAGTATTCTTTTTGGCTTGCCTGGATTTAATCGGGCCAAAATAACATTTAATGAAATAGAAAAAATCACAACGATTAAGTTGATCGATCTTTACTGATTTTCTGCATAATTAAATACCTTCTTTAATAAGTCTGTCGTTCGCTCCAAGGGGTTTTCTCTGATGGAAGCTTCTTGTTTTCGTACCTCAAGAAATAATGCATTTATGGCTTTCTTGCTCACATAAGTACTTAAGTCAGTTTCAACTTTATTCACTAAAGGTATTTTATTGTAAGTTGACATCACACCCTCCCAATGTTTTGTTGCATTTACCTGATCCAGCGATTTTTGTATGTCTGGCTTAAAAGTTTGAATCAAGTCATTTCTTGTCTTTCTTTTCAAATAGGCGGTGGCCGCAGTATCATTTCCAAAAAGAATTGTTTTTACATCACTAAAACTCATGTCGTAGATGGCATTTTTAAACAATGGAAGTGCTTTTTGAACAGCGTTCTCTGCTGCTCTATTTAAGGAAGTGACTACCTCATCCACTTTTGATCCTAGGCCAATATCCTTTAAGGTTTCAGCAACCTTTTCAGCATCCTTAGGAAAGGGTATTTTGATTTCAGGGTTTTCTAAAAACCCATTCTGGGCCGAAAGCTTTGACACTCCTTTATTGATTCCAACTTCAAGTGCAGCTTTTAAGCCCTTGTTGATTTCTATGTCAGTTGGAGTGGTATCTTCGAACAATACACCTGGACTTTGTTCAAGAATTTCGTTGAGGTTTCCGCATTGCAGAAGCAATGACAATACTGTCAAACTAAGGATTGATTTCATAGGAACTATTGTTTATGAATGTGATGTTGCCAGATTAAATTGCCACTTTCATCGAACGCTTTTAGAATCAGTTTGCGTTCAGAGAATGGTCCATTGACTTCGATCATGCCAAAATTTTGAGTGCTTATATGCGTTCCTTTTACTCTTAGGGTATTGCCCTCATCAATGGTGTTGTAGGCGGTTGAGGTGAGAGGAGAAGAAGTGTAATCATATATGGCAATACCGTCATCAATTATCAATTTAGAAAGTTCAGTTTTATGGCGATCTCCACTCAAGAAAATCAGATTTTTAATTCCCTCATCTTCGATCAATTGCAAAAGTTTTGTTCTCTCTTCGGGGAAAGTCGCGTGGTTTTCGTAAACAGCAGACGGGCTAAGGAACTGTCCTCCTAATGCAACAATTTTAAATGATGCTTTGCTCGAGACTAAAGCATCTATGAGCCACTCTATTTGCGCTTCTCCTAGAATTTGTCTTTGGGTGTTTTTTCTTTCATTTGGGCTTCGATTATAACGATTGTCCAGAAGAATGAAATCAAGATCATTGTAGCTAAACATTGTCGTTATTCCTTGAACATTTGTTGGAATTTGCTTAGGATTTGCCCAAAATCGATTGAAAGCACGCAAACTTTCTTCTTTATTGATAAAACTTCTATTGGCATCATTAGGTCCATAGTCATGATCATCCCATATCGCATAATGGTGCATTTGTTTCCACAAATTCTGGAGTGAAGGATGCGATTTCATATGAGTGTACCGATAATTTATACCCGAAGCAGACATAAGATCTGCCTCTCTTAAATAAATATTGTCTCCAAGCCACAACATAAAATCGGGTGCTTTTTTGACGATTGAATTAAATATGGCAGTGCCTTTTCCATAGGGCTCTCCGGGTCTATCATAAGCCTCATCATTAAGATAGGTGCAGCTGCCAAAGGCAAAGGAAAAGTCTGGTGGCTGACTTCTGTGTTGCCATAATGTTTGAGTGCTAAATTCACCTTTGATTGCATTGGCTTCATCTTCTTTCACAAATACTGAATAAGCATATTTTGTTCCAGGGTTTAAATTCTTAGCGATAAAGGTGTGAGTAAAAGCTTCTTTTTCATCTGTACTAGCGGACAAATGAACCCACTTACTTCGTTTGTCTATAGCCTTGTATTGAAAAATAATTTCCTGAGCATGTTCTGTTTGAACCCAGACTGCTACTTCCCGCATTGTTTTAGAACCTAACATTGGTCCTGATTTAATTTGTGCTTTTACTAGCATAAAGCAGATTAAACCTATTTGTAGCAGCAGTATTCGTTTAAAACTTAAATGCATTATAGAGAGTATTGTAAGTGTAATCAAGTACAAAAATAAAAAGCCCAGTCGAACAGACTGGGCTTTTTATTTTATGAATTTGCTAATTACTCAGCTGTTTCTTCCATAGCTTCTTCTGTAGCAGCAGTATCTGCCATCGTTGAGTCTCCTGACATCATTGTTGTGTCTTCTGCCATTTCCATCTCTTCACCTTCAACAACTTCCATTTCTTCATTCATTTCATCCATCATTTCTTCAGCCTCAGCTTCAGTATTGGATTCTGTTTTATTCTCTCCAGCACAGGCAGTCATTCCGAAAATTACTGCAATAGCAAGGAGTAGCTTGATCTTTTTCATCATTATTGGTTTTTTATTTGTGTACAAATGTAGATGTTGTACATCAGATACAGACATCTTAGTAAATACTTATAAACAATTGCTTATTAACATTGTCTTTTATTTCAGCCTTACTTCATTTAACTTTGAACCTAATTATTCATTTGAAAAACAAAAAAAAATGGCTTTTGAATTACCAAAACTACCTTACGAATACGATGCATTGGAACCACACATTGATGCAAGAACAATGGAAATACACCATTCGAAACATCATAACGGATACACAACAAAGCTTAATGGAGCTATAGCAGGCACGGAGCTCGAAGGAAAAACAATAGAAGAAATATTAAAAGGAGCTACTTCACAGAGTGGGGCAGTTCGAAATAACGGAGGAGGGTTTTACAACCACTGCCTTTTTTGGGAAATAATGTCACCCAATGGTGGTGGAAATCCAAACGGTGAATTAGCCGCTCTAATTGATGAGTCTTTTGGTTCATTTGATGCCTTCAAAGATGCTTTTAGCAATGCAGCAGCAACGCAGTTTGGATCAGGTTGGGCTTGGCTATGTTACAATAACGGAAAATTAGAAGTCTGTGGAACTGCGAATCAAGACAACCCATTGATGGATGGCATTGGTTGCAATGGTATTCCGATTTTAGGAATTGATGTTTGGGAACATGCATATTATTTAAACTATCAAAACAGACGTCCTGATTATATCAATGCGTTTTTCAACGTTATTAATTGGGATAAAGTCTCTGAGAACTTAAACAATGCAAAATAATTGCAACGTTTAATCACATTTCTTTTATTCGGGATGTTTTCAATCAATTCTTTTGGGATTGAACATGAGAATATCCCGAATTTAGTTTCTATGACTATTGAGTTAGATTCGTCACAAGGAGCAGAATTGAACCAGCTAATTCAAGACCAAAACTACACTCCAAAACACAGAAAATTAAAAGCCGCATTGCTTGCAGTTTTTTTAGGACCATTTGGAGTACACCGCATTTACCTTGGAACAACCGCAAATGTTCCGGTAGTTTATTCACTCACACTCGGAGGTCTTGGCATTTTGCCAATAATCGACCTGATCTCTATTCTGACAACAAAAAAATTGGAACGTTACATGAATCAAGATCGTGTCATCATGTGGACTACACCTTCTACGAATCATTAGCTCTTTGGGAAATTCCTATAAAGTGTTTCCGACTAAAGATTAACAATACGACAAATAGCGTTAGAAACAGCAGACTTAAGGTAGGGAGGTTACCAGTTGTTCCTATTGTATCAACTTTTTCTTCCATTGCAGCAGTTCCGATCAGGTAAGTGACAACTACGGCCGATGCATTGTTAATGAAATGCGCGATTATGGGAATCCATAAATTTTTCGACCAATGAAATAGGTATCCAAAAAATGCACCGAGCAGCAACCGTGGGAGAAATCCATAGAATTGCATATGCAATGCACTGAAAAGAATGGCCGAAATCCAAATCCCAAAGTGGCCGTTGGATTTTCCAATGTTCAATATCCGTTGAACATGACCTCTAAAGATTAGTTCTTCACCAAGAGCAGGGATGACTCCAACGATGAGCAGATTAATGGCCAGATCCAATGGAGTGTCCATCTTCAACAACAATAGTGTAAGTTGCTCCGCATTGTCCTCAGCTGCTAGCATCCAAGCTTCTAGCTCTGATAAAAAAGCTGGAAGTTTCATCATGGAGTTTAACTCAACAGTTAAATTAATGATGGGCAAATAACTAACGAAAAGCAATAAGAGTAACAAGACTGATCGGATAGAAATTGATGGATGAATCCTGAGATTTAGAGCTGATTTTTGAGCGAACAACCACCCGAATATAATCGCAGGAAAAATGAAAAGACCAATAGACTGTACGCCTTGAATGAATTTTAAAATTGGGCTAAACCCTTCAGTATTAGTGCCGGTAAAAATTTCTGATAAAGCTGAGATTTGAACGTCGAAAATAACATTAGCCATTTCAATTCCCAGCATCGCAAACATGCCTCCAAAAACCAAACAAAGGCCAAAAAGTACGAGAAGCTTAGCAAGTTTCCCTTTCAGTTGAATCAAAGCGACTTATGTATATTGGGTAAATTTGCAAAAAATTGAGTTTGTCAAAAATAGGAAATATAGAGTTGGGTGATTTTCCTTTGTTGCTGGCACCGATGGAGGATGTGAGTGATCCACCGTTTCGTGCTTTGTGTAAACGCTATGGGGCAGATTTAATGTATACTGAGTTTATTTCTTCCGAAGGACTGATTCGTGATGCAGTGAAAAGCCGTCAGAAATTAGACATTTTCGAATACGAACGACCAATTGGTATTCAAATTTTTGGCAATGAAATAGAGTCGATGAAAAAGGCTACGGAGCTAACCGAAGCTGCCAAACCTGACATTATTGACATCAATTATGGTTGCCCGGTAAAGAAGGTAGCCTGTAAAGGAGCAGGCGCTGGCATACTTCAAGACATTCCAAAAATGGTGGAGATGACTGCTGAAATTGTGAAATCCACGCATTTACCAGTAACTGTAAAAACAAGGTTAGGATGGGATGACAACACTAAATACATTGTTGAAGTGGCTGAAAGATTGCAGGATGTTGGGATAAAAGCAATTTCTATTCACGGCAGAACGCGGAAGCAAATGTATAAAGGAGAGGCAGACTGGTCACTTATTGCAGAGGTAAAAAATAACCCGCGAATGCAGATACCTATTTTCGGAAATGGCGATGTTTTTTCACCCGAAATTGCTGTGGAAAAGAAAAGAAAATACGGTGTTGATGGGGTAATGATTGGCAGAGCAAGCATAGGATATCCTTGGATTTTCAGAGAGATCAAACACTACATTAAAACAGGGGAGAAGCTAGCGCCTCCAACTTTTGAAGAACGAATTGCAGCAGCAGAGGAGCACCTTGATATGTCCATCAGATGGAAAGGGGAAAAGTTAGGAATACTTGAAATGCGCAGGCACTACACAAATTATTTTAAAGGCATTCCTCACTTCAAACCGTTTCGCATGGAACTGGTCACTTTGGATACTCATGTGGCGCTCAAAGAGACCTTTGAAAAGATCCGAAGCTTCAAAGCACATCAAGTCGCATAAGTTAGACAGAAGTCGTATCTACGGCAGTGAGTTTTCTTACAGGGTACCAAGATGTAAGCAGGCCAATGATGATTACAGTAAATGCAATGTAGACGATTTCTAACCATTCTATCTCGACAGGATAGTACTCAACAATTCCTCCTTCAAGAGGAACAATGCCCAAGTGTTTTTGAAGCAGGCAAATGACTACGCCAAATAGTATTCCTACTAGCGCACCTAGAAGATTAATGAGCAATCCTTCAGTAAAAAAAATGTTTTTGATGGATTGTTGTTTTAGGCCAAGACTTTTCAAGGTAAAGAGGTCTTTCTTTTTTTCAATAATGAGCATGCTTAATGAACTCAAAATGTTGAAAGAAGCTATAATTAAGATAAAGATGAGAATTAAAAAGGTAATCCATTTTTCAGTTTTGTTGGTCTTATAGATCAATTCATTGAATTCGTATCTGTTTCTTACTGAGAAGTTTTCACCTAAAAGGACGCTAAGGTCAGCAGCTATTTTTTCAATTTCTCTTTCATCCTTTACCTTAATTTCTATAGCACTAATTTGGTTTTGATAGTCCAACATATTTTGTAAAAAGCTAAGCGGCAATACACAATAGGTATAATCAAATTCCGGACTTATGTAAAATATACCCGAAGGACTAATTTTTGCACTGTAGACCAATTGAGATGGATCTATGCTCGAGATGACCTTTCTCTTTGGGGAAAAGAGGGTTAATATAGGTGCTGTAGTTGCAGTATTCAGCCTTAGTTCAGTTGCCAGTCCATACCCAATGAGGGCATAATTGTGTTCATCTTTTGTGAGTATTGCTTGGCCATCCACAATTTTTTCAGAGAGTTTACTCGTTTCTAAAAAACTGGCCTCAACCCCTTTGAGGGTGGCGATAACCTCTTGTTCTTGATGCCGGATTCCAGAAATTTCTTCCAAAACTTTAGTGTAATCAGCAATCCCTTCCATCTTATTTATTTCATTGAATGGGATATTTGATGGGTCGAACACCTTACCTTGAGTCGCTTCAATTCTAATGTCTGGATCAAAAGATTCAAAAAGAGATTCGACCAATTGTTCTAATCCATTGAAGGCAGAAAGAACAATCACCAATGCACTGCTTCCTATAGCAACGCTGATAACAGAAATCCATGAAATAATGTTGACGGCATTTCTTCTTTTCTTGGCGAATAAATACCTTTTAGCAATGTAAAAAGAAACGTTCAATTTATTCCTTTAATAGTTCATCTATTTCCTCTGCATAATCAAAAGAGTCATCCAAATAGAATTGTAATTCTGGGGTGTGCCTCAATTGTTTGCCTACCTTTTTTCCTAAGTGATAGCGTATTTCACTGCTTTGATTCCTGATTTCATCAATGGCCTCCTTCTTCTGTTCGCTTGGAAAAAGACTGAGGTATAAACGAGCAATTCCCAGATCTGGACTCATCCGCACCTGAGTCACAGAAATCATCAGTTTAACAGATAATTGAACTAATCCATTGTTAAAGATGAGGCCCACCTCCTTTTGAATAAGTCTTCCTACTTTTTGTTGTCTCAAACTTTCCATAGAAACAAAAATAAGCATTCATACCCCCGATAATCGCACAGCGATCACGTATGAATTTGACTAACTTCGCACAAAGATTGCTCGTGAAAATAAGTGGCTTCAGTTTCGGAAGGAATGTATCTAAACTTTATTATCCAATTAAGGAGTCCATTCTATCTATCTTACCAATTTGCGATGAGTTTGTATTTGTCTTGGGCAAAGGAGATGAAGACGATAAAACCTTGGAAATTCTCTCAACAATTGATTCCCCTAAATTAAAAATCATTCACACAGAATGGGATACGGCGGCCTATCCTAATGGTACTGAAAACGCACACCAAACAGACATTGCAATGCAACATTGTAGCGGAGACTGGTTATTTTATGTGCAAGCAGATGAGGTAGTTCACGAAAAATACCTACCCATTATCAAAGCTCGTTGTGAAAAATTGCAAGATAAAAATGAGGTTGAGGGGCTGCTTTTCAATTACAAGCATTTTTTTGGAGATTATAACCACTATGTAGATCATCACGGCTGGTACCAAAACGAAATTAGAATTGTTCGAAACCATCCCGACATCCACTCTTTCGAATCTGCTCAGTCCTTCAGAAGAATTCCGCAATTTGATGGCAAAAGTTACAGGGAATCTAAAGGTACATTTAAGCTTAATGTTGCAAAAGTGGATGCTTATATTTTTCACTATGGTTGGGTGCGGCCACCAAAATTCATGCAGAACAAAAAGAAGGCTCTAGACAGTATTCATAAAGGCAATAAGAAGGCAGAAGAACTTCACAAAGGAGTAGCTGATGAATTTGACTATGGCCCCTTAAAAAAATTACCTATTTTCAAAGAGAGCCATCCTGAAGTCATGAATAAAAAGATTCAAGATTTTGATTGGCAAGATAAACTCAACTACACAAACAACAATTTTCCGAATCGTGCAAAGTTCAAACATGAAAGGCTGAAGTATCGCATGTTAAGCTTTATTGAAAGAACGCTCAATGGGGGGCGTCACTTTTTCCCATTTAAGAACTGGAATTTGATAAAAGTATAAGGATGAAGAGCCTAGTAAAAATCATAAAATACCTTACAAATTATAAGCTGTTCGCTTTCCTTAGTGTAGGTTCAAATATCTTATCTGTACTTTTTCACCTTCTGTCGATTTTAGCATTTATTCCCTTTTTACAATTACTATTTGGCAAAATAGATGCACTTCATGACAAGCCGGAATTTAGCTTAAGTGTAGATTATTTCAAAAACAGAGTCACGTATGAAATGACGTCATATATTGCTGAGGCAGGCGAGGAAGGAGCTTTGTTGTTCATTTGCGTGCTTGTCGCAATTCTATTTTTGTTTAAAAACCTTTTTCGATACTTCGCAAAGTTTTTTATCGCCACAATTAGAAGTGGCGTTGTCAGAGACATTCGCAGAGATGTGTATAGAAAAATTCTTGCTTTACCACTATCATTTTACTCCGAAGAGAAAAAAGGAGACATTATCAGTAGAATTACTGGGGATGTACAAGAGATCGAATGGTCCATCATGAACTCATTGGAAATGATGTTCCGAGATCCCATTACCATTGTCCTGTCTCTCTTATTGATGATCAACATTAACGCAGAATTGACTTTATTTTCAATTGTGCTTTTACCGATCAGTGGCATTATCATTGGCAGGGTTGGTAAAAGTTTAAAACGCACCTCATCTAAATTGCAAATAAGAATGGGGGAACTATTGTCGAATGTAGAAGAAACATTGGCTGGCTTAAGAATTATTAAAGCCTTCAATGCTGAGAAAAAGAGCAACGTTAAATTCAACGACATCAACGAGATTTACAGAAACACCATGTTGCGGATGTTCAGAAAAAGGGACCTTGCCTCTCCTTTGAGCGAATTCCTTGGTGCTGTTGTAATGGTCACCTTAGTATGGTACGGAGGAAAGATGGTATTGAATCCTGAGGTCGCTTTTAGTGGAGACGATTTTTTGGCCTACATTGCTATGTTTTTCCAAATGTTGAATCCCGCTAAATCATTGTCAACAGCATATTACAACATTCAAAAAGGTGCTGCTTCTACAGAGAGGGTAGACAAAATTTTGAAGGCTGAATTGGCAATTAAAGAGGTAAAACAACCTATAAAAATCAATCGATTCGAGGAAGCCATTAGTTATAAAGGAGTATCCTTTGCTTATGAAGAATCAGAGGTATTAAAAGACATACAACTTGAAATCAAGAAAGGAACCACTGTGGCTCTGGTTGGCCAGTCGGGGGGTGGAAAATCGACATTGGTAGACCTTTTGCCGCGTTTTTACGACCCAAAAGCTGGAAGTGTCGAAATTGATGGAAATGACATCAAACACTACCGAATTAGCGAGCTCAGAGCCTTAATGGGTGTGGTGAGTCAACAGTCGATATTGTTCAATGATACTGTCTTCAATAACATCACATTGGGAACAGAAAATGCTACAGAAGATGAAGTCATTGAAGCGGCAAAAATTGCAAATGCTCATGAATTTATAGAAAAGCTTCCAGAAGGTTATCAGACCAACATAGGTGATGGTGGCGATAAATTGTCAGGAGGACAAAAACAACGTTTGAGCATCGCAAGGGCTGTGTTAAAGAACCCTCCAATCATGATTTTGGATGAGGCCACTTCTGCCCTGGATACAGAATCAGAACAATTGGTGCAAGAAGCACTGAACAACCTGATGGCCAACAGAACTTCACTTATTATTGCACATCGACTATCTACCATCCAGCACGCAGATCAAATCGTAGTAGTGCACGAGGGGAAAATTGTGGAACAGGGAACACATGCTGAATTGATTGAAAAACAGGGCATTTACAAAAGATTGACTGATTTGCAAACTTTTGCTTGAACCAAATGGCGTTGACTTTCCTTTGCCATTCCTTCGCACAAGGCCCTAGGTCCATATTGCTCCTGTGATTATTGCATATATTTGTTACAACCAATTACTGAGTTCTTCGTAGACTAAACCTATTGATGAACCAATAAAACCAATCAATTATGCCCCTGATTAAACGACTTTTCTCGTACGGAGTTTCCATTGTCTTTTTTTTAGTTCTCTTTTTATCCTCCAACATTGCTTCCGCTCAGGTTGCAGAAGGCATCAATTATCAGGCAGTAGCTCGAGATAACAATGGAAATATTTTAGGCAATCAAGTCATCTCGGTGCGCTTTGGTTTAATCTCGGGCAGTTCAACAGGTACACTTGAATATGAAGAGGAACACAATTTAGACAACCAAGGATTACCATTAACCACCAATCAGTTCGGATTGTTTAATCTGATCATCGGTCAAGGGGCAAATACTGGAAATGGGGCAACATCCAGTTTTGCCAACCTTGATTGGGGAAGTGCAAAACATTTTCTTAAAGTAGAAATTGACGCAGGGAATGGGTTTGAGAACTTGGGCACCACAGAATTGGTCTCAGTTCCTTATGCACAATATGCCAAGTCAGCAGGGAATTCACTAAAGGCTGGAGATGGCATAGAAATAAGAAATGATTCTGTCATCAATACAGGCGATTTGTCCTCCACAAACGAGAGCATCAGTCGTTTTGAGTTGTTAAACGATACCTTGATTATTTTAAATGAAGGGAATAGAATTGACACATTAAATCTTGGCCGTTTATTCAACAATCAATTGAAACTCCAATTTGGTGGCAACGACCTTTACAATCTTTCAATTGTGGGAGGAAATCAAATTCAATTCTCAGTAGCTGATGATGATTCTGATGCCTTGAATGAGATCCAAAGTTTGATGCTCAATGCAACTTCGGACACATTAAGATTAACAAATGGCGGAGTTGGGGTGGCATTAGCAGACCTTAACATTTCAGATGACCAGCAATTAAGCAGAAACGGAAACACATTAGAGCTTACAGGAGACAACCCATCTTCGGTCGACCTTACTTCGCTTTTAGGAGTAGACTCACTACGCTCATTAAATGATACAACCATTCGTGTATTTAATGCAGATGGGACTACTAGAGATGTGGTAATTAGAGGTCAAGCTGTAGACACCAGCAATACCAACGAACTGATTGATACCATGTACTATTCCAATGCCACCTTGAAGTATGTGCAACAAGGGGTCTTGGATTCTGTAAATTTAGATTCTGTGGCTGCGGGTCAACGCCTAATTCTAAGGGGTTTGTTTATCGCAAATCGAAACCGATTAAATCAACTTCAGTCGCAATTCTCAGTGGACTCCGCCTTGACAATTCAAAACCGGGATTCAATAGATGCACTCGTAAATCGAATCAATTCAGACAGCTTACTGCGCTACATCAACGATACTGCACTCAACGGGCAATTGAGAGATACTTCAGCGGTCTTGCGTGCACTGATTCAGAGCTCCAACACCGATGATCAGCAATTGAGTTTCAATGCTACACTGGACACCATCCGCTTGGAGGATGGTGGTGCAATCTCCATCAAAGACATTCGTGACAGCCTAAGCAATTACAACACTCGTTTACAGACCAATGCATCTGACATTGTAGCCAATCAAGGGAACATCACCACCAACAGTTCAAACATCAATGCGAATGCCCAAGGCATCGTTGATTCAACTGCAAGCGTAGAAAATCGATTGGGTGCAAGAATCAATGCAGACAGCTTACTGCGCTACATCAATGATACTGCACTCAACGGGCAATTGAGAGATACTTCAGCGATTTTGCGGTCTTTAATTCAGGGTGCGAACACTGACGATCAAAACCTGATATTCAGAGACGATAGCTTATTTATTGTCAATGGCGACAGTGGCATTTATCTTGGAATGTTTCGGGATACTGCAGCCATCAATGAGTTAAGCGCACGCTTAAATGTATCAAGGCTTAACTTCTCCATTGACTCCACATTAAGCATTCAAAACAGGGATTCTATAGATGCAGTAGTGAGCCAGATAAATGCATTAAAAGCAGCAGATACAGACACGGACAGTCTGAATGAAAGAATCCGTCGCATGTTTATTCGTAATGACAGCATCATCATCATGGAGGCAGACTCAACCTTTGGGGTTGACCTTTCTGCATTGAACAATCCCGGAACAGACAATCAGGGATTACGTATTTCCAACGATTCAATTCTAATCGAACGGGGAGACGGTATAGACATTTCATATTTAATGGACTCCATACGTCAAAATGCTGCAAGAATCCAAAGCGATAGTATAAGAATCAGTGAAAATTTAAATTTGATTAATTCACTGAGCAATAGGTTGGATGTAGATTCTATTCGATTGGACAATCAAGAAACAAATCTTCAAAACCTAAACATTGATGTATCTGGGAAATTCTCGAACGATAGTATCAGGATTGCATCAGACAGCATTCGTTTGAACAATGCACTAATCAACAGTGGGAATTTAGCTGCACGCTTTGAAACAGACAGTGTATTGCAAGATCAAGACAGCATTCGTTTGGACAACTTCCGCACGCAGTACAGTGCAGATTCTACATTGAACAAAACAGTGC
>PAVT01000072.1 GCA_002713165.1 Verrucomicrobiota bacterium | reverse complement strand
TGAATGACTGTATAGTATGTAGGTAGAAAATTCCATTAGAAATGTCGGGATGATGGCGCTTGAGCGCCACGCTCTCGCGCTCTCTTTACGATGACGCTTCAGCGTTACAGATGCGCATCACGCTTCGGGCGTGACTACATCCCGATAACTTCGTTCCAAAAGAACAATAAGCATTTAAAATCTTGTGCTCATTACACATGATTTATTATTCCTTTTTTTTGTCCTAAACTATAGCCCTTTGAGCTTAATTTTTGAGATGAATTGCCATACATTTGTGCTCCAAAATAATCCATTATGCCAGAAGAAAATCAGACTCCAGAACATGTTAAATGTTTAATCATAGGCTCAGGTCCTGCAGGCTATACAGCAGCTATTTATGCTGCGCGTGCAGATATGAAACCAGTATTGTATCAAGGACTTCAACCAGGCGGTCAATTGACCATCACCAACGATGTAGAAAACTATCCAGGTTATCCCGATGGAATCAATGGTCCGCAGATGATGATGGATTTTCAAAAGCAAGCAGAGCGTTTTGGAACGGATGTGCGTTTTGGAATCGTGACCAAAGTTGAGTTTAAAAGAGATGTGCATCGTGTTTGGGTGGACGATAAAAAAGAAATCACTGCAGATGCAGTCATTATTTCCACAGGAGCCTCTGCCAAATGGTTGGGTTTAGAGTCTGAACAGCGTTTGAACGGTTTTGGTGTAAGTGCTTGTGCAGTTTGCGACGGTTTTTTCTACAAAGGACAAGATGTGGCCATTGTTGGGGGAGGAGATACAGCAGCAGAAGAAGCTACTTACTTGTCAAAGCTCTGTAGAAAGGTTTATATGCTTGTGCGCAGAGATGAATTTCGTGCATCCAACATTATGGCCCAAAGAGTGAAAGAAAGTGAGAATATCGAAATAATGTATCACCATGAGGTAAAGGAAGTCTTAGGAAAAGATGCTGTAGAAGGGGTGTTGGCTGTCAACAACCAAACTGGCGAAGAAACGACCTTGGACGTTACTGGTTTTTTTGTAGCTATAGGACACAAGCCAAATACCGACATATTTAAAGGTACTTTAGACATGGATGAAGTAGGTTATTTAAAAGTAAAGGCAGGATCTTCTAAAACAAATGTCCCTGGCGTTTTTGCTTCGGGAGATGCAGCGGATAAAGTCTATCGCCAAGCTGTCACGGCTGCTGGCACAGGCTGCATGGCAGCATTGGATGCCGAACGTTACCTTACTGAAATAGGCAAGCATTAAAAAGGCGTATATTTTCTTCTTCCTGCAACTTCTTGGAACTTCTTCACGTCATGGTGAGACATGCCCAAGAAGCATATATTTTATTACCTTTAACGATCGTTTTTTTTAACAAAGTTTTAAGATGAAAAAACAACTACTCTCTCTCTCAATTGTCCTCTCCATAGCACTAGGAGTAAATGCTCAACGCTTTTTTGTAAAAGAAGATTTTAATGCAGGGGTTATGCCTGCAGGTTGGACCCAAGATACCCTGGGCGGTAACTATGGCTGGTTATTTGGTATTGATGGTTCTTCTGGAGATGTTGGTCAAAACAATATTGATTCGACGAACTTCGCCTATTTTGATGACGATGTTCTTTTAAGTCAAAATCGCAACAATACACCTGCATTGATTACACCGGCATTCGACAATGCATTGGCTGGACCAACGACTTTAAAATTTGATTATAATTTTAGAGGGTTGAATGGATTAGATGATTCTTTGTATGTGGAGGTATGGGATGGTGCACAATGGGTGTTGATTTTTTCCACTGCAAGTATGATCAATACGCCGTCTAACAACCCAGTTGACAACGATTGTGGTCAATACGCTCGAGCGAACCCTCCTGCTAATCTGAACGATTGTGAGCGATTCGGATATCCTTCTTTGTCCATTCGTATTGACAGTTTGAACGGTGAAAAATTGGCCAATGCAAATTGCCAAGTGCGCTTTGTTTACCATGATGGGGATAAACGAAATAATTGGGGTTGGTACGCCGGGATAGACAATGTTAGCATTACAGCGCCCATTTCTGATGACATCGCATTGGCTGAAATTGTTGAACCTATTCAAAACTCTTGTGGTTTGACGACAAATCAGCCTGTTACCGTAAAGATTACCAATGAAGGATTTAGTTCGGCAACAAATTTTGATGTTACTATCAATCGCGATTCTGGGCTGCAAGTGATTACAGAAACAGTAACTGATACCATTTTGCCGGGGGATTCACTGTTTTATGTCTTCGCCGGTACCATTGACATGTCTGTTTTAAAAACGTATACACTTCAAGCTTATGTGAATTGGTCGCTAGATGGCGGCCCTTTGAACGATACTACTGTAGTGTCGGTGAAAAAAGAAGACGCCTTTGTACCTACCTACTTCGATGATTTCGAAAACTTCAATACCGATTGGACTTCTTCTGGTTTTCAAAATGTGCGCAGAGGGACACAACGTATTGTATTGCCCTATGATGATGCTTGGGAAAGAGGATTTCCCTCTGGTTCTATCATCAGTTCAGCGGCTTCTGGAAGTAACGCTTATATGTTAGACTTGGACAGTGCCTACCGAAATGGGATTCAAGTATACCTGACAACATCCTGCATGGATTTTAGTGGATCCATAGGCGATCCAATTATTTCTTTTGATTTGATTTATGACATGGAGGGGATTGGAGACTTTTTGATGTTGGAAGGCTCAAAAGACAATGGAGAAACGTGGGAGTCCATTGAGGCAAACCTCATGTCGCGCAATTGGTACGACCGTGTAGTAGGAGGTCGAAATGTTTGGACCCAAAACTCCAGTGGTTGGGAAAGGGTAGACAATGTGTTGACTGGATATGCAGGAGAAGTAGATGTCAAATTGCGTTTTCGATTTGAATCAGATGAGAATTTAAATCAACGCCCCGAAGACGGTGCTGCGGTAGATCGATTTAGAATTCGAGATCCATTCCCCGTTGATTTAGGCATTGCGCGCTTGAATTATCCGATTGAGGGTTTTGACCCGTTGTGCGGATACGGAAATGAGGCGGTTGAAGTTTTGTTAGAAAATAGAGGCGCTTATACTGCCGACACTTTCGTAGTTACCCTCGATGTGACTCGTGCAGGAATTGTAACAACGTATTCAGACTCTGTTTTTCAGTCAATGGCGCCAAACACACGTTTGCGTTATACCTTAGATAGTCTAGTAGATTTTTCTCGTCCTGGCAATTATTCAGTGGATGTAGCTGTGCTTATCCCAAATGATGGCAATACAAACAACAACAGCATCAATGGCATTAACATACAAAACAATGCCCCTCCTGTAAGAAGAACACCTTTCAAAGAGGATTTTTCTGCTTCTATTCCAGGTACTGTAGCTGGCAACATTAATTCCACACTAAATGGTGGATGGACCTCTACTCAAGGGTCTTTTCAGTGGCGGGTGGCGAATTCTGCTGCTAACCTCTCTACAGGTACAGGTCCGGCAAGAGACAATACCGGAAACAATGGCAATTTTATCTATTCAGAGACTACTGGAGGAATTGCGGGTGATTTCGCTTCATTGGAAAGTCCTTGTTTTGATTTTACAGAAGCGGATTCCATCGCATTAGAATTTTATTATTTCGGATATGGATTCACCAAAGGAGATTTATTTGTAGATGTGTTCGACGGAGTAAATTGGGTAGAAGGTGTTGATCAAATACGTGCGAATTCAATGCCACAAACTTCTAGAAACTCACCATGGTCATTCCGTTCTGTCAATTTAGATGAATTCGCAGGCCAACGCATCAAAGTGCGTTTTAGAAATGAGTTTAATGGTCCTCTTGGGGACATTGCATTGGATGACATTGTTATCTATCAGCCCATTCAGAATGATGCTGAAATGATCACTATTGATGCACCTACTAGTGGGTGTAAGATCAATGACAGCTCTATTGTAACCATCACCTTTGGCAACTTTGGTTTGGCCAACATCAAGAGAGATTCCTTAGAATTGTGGTATGGTGTGGTAACAACCAATCCTCCTGACACTGTCTTTGTGAGAGAAATTTACGATTCAACATTGTTGCCAAGGCAAAGAGCTCAATATACCTTTCAACAGACTGCAGATTTATCTTTAGCGAGCCAAGAATATGAAATCATAGCTGGTACTAGATTAAATGGTGATGTAAATGTGGGCAACGACTCAATCGTAGGTTATCCAATACAAAACTTTACACGTAACGCTGGTTATATAGAAACCTTTGATAACTTTAGTTTCATTGACGGGAATTGTTTGAATGCAACTTCCGATCTTGTTGCAAGAGGCTGGATTCCTGGAAACGGCCTTTACACCTTTAATGTGCAAAATGCCCGAACCTGTTTTGGGCCCAATGGAGCAACTCCATCCATAGGTACCGGACCACAAGGGGACGCTGGTGCTGGTGATGGTAAATTCTTTTATGTGGAAGCAACTCTGGGAACCAATGGGGATGTTGCAACTTTGATGACACCCTGTATTGATTTTGGTCCAAATCCAGCTGCCGCCATGGCATTCAGATACCACATGTATGGAAATGAGATTCCTACCTTGTTTATTGACGTATTAGATGATGGTGTTTGGTCCTTGGGAATAGATTCAATTTCTGGTCAGACGCAAGTTGATCAGTTTGATCCTTGGAAGTTGAAAGGTGTAAGCCTCAATCAATTTGCTGGTAAACTCATTCAGATTCGTTTCAGGACAGTCAAGCCTATTGGATTTACTGGCAGGGGAGATGTAGCAATTGATGAAATAGAATTCTTTGAGCCTATTTTGCAAGATGCAAGAGTCTCGGAAATTATTGATCCAAATACTGGATGTACACCTGCGGGAACGGTCAGAGTGCGTATAGAGAATTTTGGAATTGATCCCATTGACTCCAACACACTTTCGGTCAGCTTTTCTGCGAACAATGTAACTCCGGTGGTCGAAACTGTTCCCGACAGTATTCCCCCTGACAGTGCCATCATTTATACCTTTACACAACCTGGAGTCTTTACCCAAGTGAACACTACCTATCGATTGAATGTATGGACAGACCTTCAAGGAGACATCAATACATTCAATGATACCTTATTGAAAGTTTTCCAAAACATAACACAAGGGACGCAATATCAAGAAAATTTTGAAAGTTTTAGAAGTGGTGCCTGTGCACCACCTTACACATTCCCTCCATTTACCGGGGATTTGATTGACCGTGGTTGGGAAGTAGATCCTGAAGCAGGGGAATCCTATCACTGGAACGTTCAAAATGCTGCTCAATGTGGCGGTACTCCTGGAATAAATACCGGCCCCCAATCTGACAAAACACGAAGCCGAGGAAACTTTATGTTTGCTGAATCTCAATTAGGCGGAGCAGTAGCTAACCTTATTTCGCCATGTATTGATTTTACTGGAGATACTACAGCTGGGATAACATTCTGGTACCATATGTATGGAAATACGATAGGTACTTTGGCGATTGATGTATTTGCTGATGGTGTATGGAATTTAGGTGTTTACTCTATTTCTGGTCAGCAGCAAACAGCTTCCTCCGATGATTGGAAACAAGCCTTTGTCAAGATGGTTCCATTTGCAGGTAAAGAAGTAAACATTCGCTTCAGAGCCTTAAAGGGAGGGCCACAAGGTGACATAGCCATTGATGATTTCTCCTTATATTCTCCGCAACCAAACGATGCCAAAATGAACGCGATTACAGGCCCGATCGGGGGATGTGAGATTTTTGAACAATCAGTCATTACTGTTGAAGCAGAAAATTTTGGAACAGCAAAAATCGACAGTGGTAATTTGATGTTGTATTATCAAATTGATAACAATCCTGCTGTAGGAGAAGTATATCCAGATTCCGTGAAAGTCGATGAAGTAATTAACTATACATTTAACACCACAGCGGATCTTTCCATCATTGGAAATACTTATAATATCAGAGCGTGGACTGCTTTGGTGGGTGAGAACAATGTAATCAATGATACCCTACAAGAATATTTAATAACAAACAACAACCAAAGAACCTATTACTTTGAGGACTTTGAAGATTTTAGAGATGCTCAATGTGGAGCAGTTTTAGGGCAGGTGATGGCAAACGGTTGGGATGTGCCAAGTAGGAATAATTACAATTGGCATGTGCAATCTTCATTGTGTTTAGATTTGAACAAGGCGACACCAACTGCATTGACCGGTCCAATAGGTGATCATACTACTGGGAGTGGAATGTTTGTTTATGCAGATGCAGGTAATAACAATTTTGTCCCAAGTGAATTTTCTGAAAGTGCAGTAAGCGGTACAGCTATCTTTACATCTCCATGTATTGATTTACAACCAAATACGAATGTGCATTTGACTTATTGGTACCACAGATATGGTAAAACTTCAGATTTAGGACGACAATTTGTGGATGTGTTCTCAAATGGAGCTTGGGTAACTGGAGTAGATCGCATTGAAGGTAGAACACAATTGGATGAACGAGATGCTTGGTTACAGCGCAAAGTTGACTTAACCCAATTTGCTGGTGAGCGTGTTGTCATTCGCTTCAGAGCACAGGATCCTCCTGGAAATAATGGAGTTCAAGGAGACATCGCGATTGATGACATTGCAATATTTGAGCCTACACCCATTGACATAGGCATTACACAAATCAACAATCCAACATCTACAGCACAAGATGGATGTAACCTAGGCATTGAAAACGTTGAGGTTGAACTGAGGAATTATGGAACAGACACGATATTCTCTGGCAATTTAATCCTCAAGTATTTCTATGCTGGTTTGGTTGAGGTAACAGACACGCTGTTGATTGATATTCCAAATGATTCGATGTACACCCATGTGTTTTCTGAAACAATTGATCTATCGAAGTACCCTGGAGTGAATACGATTACAGTTCAGGCTATTTTGAAGGACGATACATTACAAGAGAACAATGTTGAGGTTGCTGAATTGAACAACAGGCAACCTGGCTTGCCACGTTATTTCATGGATTTTGAACGCCACAGCATGGGGCAATATGGTGGTCAGGCTTATAACACTGATGATGTACAAGGTTGGAAAAGAACACCAACGCCTCCTGGGCCTGGAAATTATGGATGGCATGTTCAATGTGGTCCAGCTCCATACATTGATGGTATGCCACCTATTCCACCAGCACCTCCCACTGGTCCCTCTGGTGACCACACCTTGGGCAATACATTCCAAAATGGCCGTGGGTGTTATATGATGGTGGAAACAGACATCAAATCAGATCCACCTGAGTTAAAAGATGATGCTCTTCTGGAATTGCCTTGTGGACCGATTGATTTCTCCAACAGTAAGAACAATAAAATTTTATTAAGCTACTATTACCATATGTTTGGTGATAAGATGGGCGATCTATTTGTAGACGTTTATGATGGTATCGGTTGGATTGATCGGATTGATGCGATCAGAGGTTCACAGCAATTCGATGACACGGAGCGTTGGAAAAGAAGACAAATTCCATTGGACCGATGGGCGGGGAACAGCAATGTTCGCATTCGATTTAGAGCAGAATGGAAAGGAAGAAGCGGTGACATGGCCATTGACGATGTTGAAATTTTGGACCGTGCCAAGACAGATGCGCGCATTGATCGGATCATTGATCCTCAAACCGACTGTGACTTGAGAACTACTGAACAATTCAGGGTAAGGATACAAAATACAGGTACACGTGACATAGTAGAATCTAGATTGTGTTACCAAATTCGTTTCACTCCATATAAAGGCGTGCCAGAATTATTGCCTATGGTATGCGACACTTTCGTTGGATCCGATGGATTTATTGCGCCATTGGCCATGAAGGACATTACGTTTAATGACCGTTTAGACATGTCGCGTCCAGGGAAGTATGAGATTAAAGTGTGGACAAAAATGATTGGCGACACTTATTTCTTTAACGATACCACAACGGAGACCATCTTTAACACAACGCGTCCATTCCCGAATTGCGAGGATTTTAGCGACATGACATTGGGAGATATTCCGAAGAATTTCAGAGATGAATTGATGCCGAATGCATGGTCAGGAAATCCTGGTGCATATGCGTTTAAAGCAGCAATTGCGACAGCTTTTATTCCAGACAGAGGACATACAGGAGGGTCAAACGACATGTACCTTTTGGCCAATGATCCTGATGGTATGCCAGGGCAAGAAGCACGCATTGAGTCTGCTTGCTACGATCTAACAAATGCAACGGCAGCCAATTTGGAGTTTTACTACAAAGCACCGAATCCTAACCACATTATGTTCGTCAACGCTCGTACAACTGGTGGGAACTGGCAGCCATTAGACACCATTTGGGGTCAAGGACTTTTTGGGGTGTTTAATTGGAAGTTAGAAACAATGTCTTTGACAGAATTTGTTGGAAATTTTGTGCAAATCCAATTTATCTCCATCAATATGGGCGCTGGATTTTATGCAATTGATGATTTCTGCATCAAAATTCCACCCCCTCAGCAGATTCAATTGGAAAGAATTGTGAGTCCCGGAAGAGGATTGTGCTTTTATTCTGACCAAGAGACTGTGACCTTGCGTATTCAGAATGTTGGTCGAGATCGAATTAGACGCTTTACCATTGAACTTGCTGTGGATGAATCCTTCCAGAATTTCCCTGCAGGTCAGTTGTTGAGAGAGTCAGTAGACGTGGTCATTAACCAAGCACCTTTCTTTGATCCCGGAGACGAAATTGATGTTGTCTTAGACTTGCCGAGATTTATTGTGGACATGTCTGCTTACGATATTTTCTACTTCAATGCTTGGGTCCATCTCGACGGTGACCTGAACTTGGAAGATAATAAGGTAGAAGATTATGTAGTCGTTCATCCAATACCGATTGAGATACCCTATGTGGAAAACTTTGAGTTTATCAAAGGTGAAACCTTTGGTGTCAATTATACCAATGGCATGACGGCAACTCAAGGTCCATTAGGTCCATTTGGGCAGTATTTGATCAGGGAAAAATCTGGATTGGATGTCCAAGGTTTAACAGGACCTGCCTTTGACCATACCTTAGGAACTCCAGAGGGAGTGTACATGGTCACTCAAGCAGCAGCCGGAGCTCCTGGTGATGCCGTGGCACTTACAACACGTTGTATTAATTTGAGAAATGCGAAAAATCCAGAATTCCGTTATTGGTACCACATGTTTGGACCTGATATGGGAAGCCTTTATTTGCAAGCAAATGCTGATGATGGATGGAAGAACATCGATTCAATATTGGTAGAATCACAGTTTTCGAATTTCGACGATTGGAAATCACGATCAATTCCTCTCCCACAATATGCAGGGAAAGTGGTGCGCTTTAGATTCGTGAGTTTCAGAGGATCTGGAAATGGTAGCGACATGGCCATTGACGACATCAATGTCTTTGACCGTGCAGCAGTGGATGCTCAACCAATTGCGGTTTCAAAACCAAACAATGATTCCACGAGTTGTTATACAGCAAATCAAGAGGTCATCATTGATATTCGAAACAATGGATCGGATTCCTTGGATTTCACAGTAGACTCGACATTCATTGAAGTAGTAATTTTTAAAGATGGTCAACCATCTGGAGATTCTATAACAAAATGGGTGACCACCAATTTCTTTGAGGATCAATTGGGGAATAAAATACCTGTACCAAGAGATTCTACTGTCAGTATACTGCTTGACAGTACATTTGATATGTCCGATTCTGGAAGTGTATTTAGGTTTGAAGTCAACATCATTACAAAAGGCGATTTGTCAAACTTTAATGATCGCTTTTCTGCGACAGTAGTGCACAGAAGAGTAGGAGGGACAATTCCTGTGGTCGACATTAAACCAAATGACACAATTTGTTCCGGTGATCAGGTGAAAATACGCTTGAAGGACTATTTTGGAGCCATACGTTGGGAAGAACGCGTGCGAGATGCCAACGGAAATGATTTCTGGTTGCCAGGATTGAGTTTCCCAGTAGACGATAAGGTGTATACAACTTCACCAGATACCTCTACGGTTTTTAGAGCAAAAATTTGTAATTCAAAAATTGTATCTGATTCGTTTGAAATTATCGTGATCAAACCTCCTTTAGGCAGAGCGCTAGACGCGAGTGCATGTTTAGGCATTGATAAGCCTCAATTGAGGGTAGAATTTCCAAGTTCTGTTAATGCTTGGACTTTGGTTGACAGTGCTGATGTGAATATGCAAAAATTAGATGAGGATGAAAATGCTGATGGGATTCTTTGGCCTTTTAATTATTATCTCAGACGGCTATCTAGTCCACTTTCTCCTCCTGAACCTTATGTTAGCAAATTTGTACCAATTACTACACTACCTGGACATGTTATATGGCCAGACAATGACGATATGGGCGATTCGACAAGAACAATTTATGTATACAGTGTCATTGATACGAATGTAGTGGAGCAAGGATACTGTGTCTCCAAAACGGCCTTACCTGTAACTGGATACATCAACAATACGCCGGAGCCCAACACCTTTATTCGTGAGCAGCTCAAACGCAATACCACAGAGATTGTAACAATCAATGGAAATCCAGACACCATAAAAGTGGATACTGTTTGTCGAGACACAAGCGTGCTATTGAATGCAGGTAGAGTGCTGCACATTGACCGCACTGGGGCTAACAATGGTATAGAAATTTTCCATAGATCAGAATATTCATGGTCTGTTTCTACCATTGAAAATGGCAATTTGGTGGAGGTGATGGATTCGATTCAAACGCAAACATTTGTTGTCGATGCATGGCGCATGGAGAAAAACAAATTGTACGGCTATCAAGTCCGTGTTGAGACAGATTCAGGATGCGTAGATACCAGCGACATGCATTGGATACGCATTACAGACAGTTGTGTGACCTCGATCAATGAATTAAGTTTCAGGGATGAGTTTAACATTTACCCAAATCCTGTAGCCAATGAATTGTTCATTCAATACCAATCGAAGGACCAGTTTAAGGGAGATATTCGATTGATGACGGTAGAGGGCCAACTCATCAATTTGGATGAAGATCTCGATTTTGGCAACTTGAACTACCGTATAGACATGGGACAATTGCCTAAGGGAATCTACATCATTAAAATTGAAACAGAGAAAGGTTCCTTTGTTGAGAAAATCATACGGAGTTAGTCGATTTTAATTGACCCAAAAGCCCTGCATTGCAGGGCTTTTTTTTTGACTATATATAAGGTATAAATTGTCCTTATGGAATCCCTTTTCGAAAGAAGCTAAATTCAACTCCTAAGGTCTGGAGAAGGCTTGCAATGTTGCGCTAAATTAATGGGTGGATTATATTTTATTGATTAGCAAATCAGGGCCTTAATGATTTTTTAATATTTTTTTAGAAAAAAGTTAAATCTCCCCAACCATTTAGAAAGCGATTTCGTCTTTTAAGTTGGACAAATACGCTTTTACAGACCAGGGATTATAAGAGATCAATGGTTCATTTGTTCATTGTTTGAAAACATCAATCTTAACTTAACACTTAAGTCGCTGAATTGTTTTCAAAGAAATTTGTTAATAAAAATTAATTAAACATTGAAAAATGCTTAAATTCGAGCACTTAAAATGTAGTTTTAACCAATTATCTATATTATGAAAAAGCTTAACCTGCTGATTTACATTATGCTTTTGTCGTCAATTACGGCTTTTGCACAAACTTTTAATCAGGCTTCTGTCTTGACATGTTTTGCCGATGTGGACAACAACAACGTCGCAGATGACCTCGATGTCTCATTTACCTCTTTCAGCGTTCCAGCTGATAGTGGAACAATATCTATTTACTTTCAAGGTGATTTCAATACTGGAGTTACTGAGGAATTAGAGGTTTTAGATGAAAACGGAATTTTAATAGCAAATGCTGGCAATACCGTATTGCAGTGTGGCGCTAATCTTGATACCTTCGTCTTCAGGGTCTCTCAAACACAAATATTGGGCTGGATTTTAGATGGAGTTGTTGATTTTACTTTGTCACCAGAAACGGGTGTAAACATGTTTTGCGCCAATCCCTGTGGAGGTGCAGCAATGCGATTAGAATATCCGATTGCTACATCAGCCGAAGATGCTGCTATAACTTTCGCTGATTCAACTTTTCCATATTGTGCAGGCACGCATGACATCATCGCACGTATCGCCAATTTTGGTACAAATCAATTGGATTCTGTCGATATAGAATGGGAATTAAACGGTGTGGCTCAGCCTACATTTTTATTGCGTTCAACTTTAGATACAGTAAACGGCTCCAATCCCTTTGATACTTTATTAACGATTGGCACGGCAAGTCTAAAAGCAGGTTCAGATACGATTAAGATTTGGACATCAAACCCTAATGGTTTGACCGATTCAGTGAATTTTAATGATACAATCTATTTTACAGTTTCTTCCTCTCCAGAGCCAACGAATTATCTTCTTTCAAACATTACTCCTACCACAGTTGAGGTTTATGCTGATTTTGTAGGAGATTTAGAAATAGAGTGGGGACTACAAGGCTTTACCATTGGTACGGGAACCAGAGACACAACCAACAGTTCTCCTTATACAGTAACAGGCCTAACTTCGGGGACAGAATACGACATCTACATTCGCACCAATTGCGGGGGAGGTGATTTTTCAGCTTGGAGAAGACGTTCAATTACTACTTCGTTTACTACCCCATACTTTCAAGATTTTGAAGCATTTGCAGTGCCTACCATTGGCAACCCTTGGGATGAAGGCTATAGGTCCACATCGAATACTTTGCCACGTTGGGAGTCTGAGGATGCAAGTGGCTTTAATGAGAATTCGGCCAATACAGGACCATTGTTTGACCATACGAATTTTGGCGCCGTAGGTGGAAATTATATATATTTTGAATCATGGTTTCCATTCGGAATTGATTCTGCTGATTTCTGGTCGCCACCCATTTATGTGCCACCAACACAAAATGTAGTAGAATTGAGTTTCTGGTACTTTATGTACGGTGCAGAAATGCAACAATTGCAAATCTTGGTAGATACCAATGGTGTTGAAAACTTAGTAGGGGTAATTGTTGGGCAACAACAAACAGCACAAACGGATGAATGGAGAAAGCATTCAGTTTATTTGAATGGTTATGCAGGTAAGTCTATCTCCATCCGCTTTAGAGGGTTTTTAGATGTGTTCCAATTGCAATCAGATTTGTCAGATTATGCCATTGATGACATTGCAGTAGATTCTGTTCCAGCATTGAATGCAAGTTTAGATGATATTGTAAATCCTGCTGGGGCACTATGTCCTGGAACAATTGATCCGGCTGTTGTTGTGACCAACCGTGGAGTAAATACGATCACTACTGTAGACATTGAGTCCAATGTTAATGGAGTGTTGGATACAACTACCGCTGCAGTGAACATTATTACTGGAGATACAGCTCAAGTTTATTTGAATTCTGTAACATTCAATTCAGGAACGCTATATGATCTTGAGTTTAGATTGATTGGAGCCAACGGAGCTGTAGATGATCTTGCCGCTGACGATACCATTTCCTTGAATGGAATTACAACGGGTTTAACCGGAAATGTAACCATCGATCCATCCTTAGCTACATCTGCAACCAACTATGTTTCTTTCGACAGTTTAGCTTATGCGTTGAACAATGTTGGTCTATGCGGCAATGTTACAGTTACTGTTGCCGCCGGGAATTATACGGACAACCTTGTATTGGGTGAGATCAAAGGTGCAGGGCCAAACAGCAGGTTAACTATTGATGGGATACACAGAGATTCTGTGAAATTGATCCGAGGTACTATTGACAACAACTCGCCGATTGTATTTAATGGAACAGATTATGTTACAGTGAAAAATATGCGTGTAGAGAACTTGAATACTTCTCCCGCTGATCAATTTGGCATTTGGTTCTCAAACAATGCCTCTTACGATTCTATTGTGAATGTAAGGGTGATCATGAGCCCAACTGCTACCTTTAATGTAACTGGTATTGGTGCATCTTCTGTGATAACAAATGATTTTGGAGAAGGAAACAATGCGAATCACATTACGGTGATGAATTCTGAAGTGAGTGGGGGTGCTTATTCTGTTCACTTTGAAGGACAGTCCGGAAACTGGAATGTAGGGAATCACTTCTATAACAACCGCTACGTTAATTTTGCAAGCAATGGTATTTATATGGATGATCAAGATTCTTTGAAGATAATTGGTGATTCAGTGATTCAACCTAGAGATTTGATCAATGATGACGGTATTTACATATTTGATGCCATGAACTTCGACATTGAAGGAAACTATGTAAATGTTGGTGATTGGGCGTTATACATGACCAATGTAAACTCTGGAAAGACTCCAGATCGTATGGCAAATTTTGTGAACAACATGATTATCTCAGGATCTGATTACGGTGTATATTTAACAAATCCATTGCAAATCAATTTTTGGCACAACACCATTTACACAGCTTCAACGAGTACATTTGGACCAGCTGCACGTTTTGCTGATTTTGGTTTTATTGATTCTATCGACATTAGAAACAACATCTTCTTTGGTGAAGGCACGTATGCGCTTGAATTTGAGGGTGATTCATCAGCTTTATTGAAATGTGATTTTAATAACTATGAGTCTAATGGTAGTAACTTACTTCAAATGGATCAAGTGGATTATGTTGACTTAGCAGCTTATCAAATCAATCAACCATTGTTAAATGTATTCTCCTTAGAAGGGGATCCGCAATTTGTTAGCAAACTCAATGGTGACTTACACATCAACGGTTCATTGGTAAATGATGCTGGTGACAATTCAGTAAATATCTTAACCGACATTGACGGAGATGCACGACCTTCAACAGGATCTTCTTTTGTAGACATTGGAGCGGATGAATACGATCCACCACCATGTCCTGCTCCATTGTTCTTAAGAGCAAGAAACCTGGCTGGTGACAGTGCTACAATTTTCTGGCAGTCAAGTGTTCTTGGCAATGATGTTCAGATTGAAATATTAAGAGCAGGTGCAGCAAGAGATACTGCTTATGGATTGAGTTTTGTAGACAGTATCAATGTAGATACCTTAACATCTAATACAGATTACGAAGTATACGTAAGAGAAATCTGTGGTAGAGGAGATACTTCAGGTTGGGCAGGCCCAGTTCCTTTCTCCACTCCTTGTGATGATTTCTTCCCGCGTTATTTTGACAATTGGGATGATGCTGCCAAACACACACCAAACACGAAATTGGCGCCTGATTGCTGGTATGGCTATTCTACGCAAGTAAATGCTGATGTAGAAATTCAAAACTTCAACTCTTTCTCAACACCAAATGTATTGGTATTGGAGAGTTGGACTGGAGCTACAGATTCAGCCATTGCAATTACACCAAGATTTCCAAATATGGTTAATGGGAATACATTCATTGAATTCCAGTTTGCTACGCAGAACGTTAATCAAAGCTTGATTATTGGTACCGCAGACCGACCTTCGAATGGTGCGAACTTTACAAACATGGACACCATTAGCTTAACAAGTACAAATTCTTATGAAAAAGTGGTATTTGACATTAGCACAGCGAATGGCTACAACGGTACTGACCAGTACATCGTGTTTTCTCACGATTATGGGGCTACATTCTCAGATTTAAGAATTGACGACTTTACTTGGGACACTGTACCAGCTTGTCGTGCACCATTAGGACTGACAGCAACTCAGATTTCTGATACCTCTGCAACTCTAAACTGGCAGGTAGCCGATACAAATGGAACTTCTTGGGTGATTCAATACGATTCAACTGCAGGCACAAGCCCAACAGATACAATCGTTACAGCACATCCATTTACATTGAATGGCTTGGCAGCAAACACTGACTATGAATTTAGAGTGTTGGCAATTTGTGGCGCAGATACTGCATTGTGGAGCGATTATTCATTCTTCAAAACATTGTGTGCTCCATTTTCAGCACGTCATTTTGAGGACTTTGACGGTATGACGACAAATGCAATGGCAGAATGTTGGAATTGGGCAGTAAATAACTTAACCAATTTTAATGCACAACCACAAGTTGAATTTACAGGAGCTGCTGCTTATTCAGCGAACAACGACTTGGAGATGAACAGTTGGGATATGACCACGATTTCAGCGGATACGCAGTTGATATTTACGCCCTTGTATTCAGACTTGACAGATGCAGATAAACAAATATCATTCTGGACACAAACAGATGATACTCTAAACAGTTTGATCATTGCAACTGCTGATGAAGCAAGCTTAACTGCAAATTTCACCAACATTGACACGATCAGATATGATGCAAATGACACTTGGCAACAAGAAATTGTTTCATTAGATACTGCGAATGGTTACAATGGAACGGATAGATTTATTGTCTTCTCTCATGTCATGGTCAGTACATTCGATGATTTGAGGTTTGACGATTATGAATATGATATTATTCCTAGTTGTCCATCTGCACGTGATCTTCGTACTGATTCTGTAGGTTCAGACACTGTAATCTACAGTTGGATGGATCCAGCAGGTGCAACTCAATGGGAAGTACGTTACGGTGTAGATACCACATCAGAAGCAAACAGAACTTTGAAGTTGACAACGAACAGACCTGATACTTTAATGGGATTGGATGCAAATACCTTCTACGTTGTTCAAGTAAGACCTATTTGTACTGTTGGAGATACGGGTAATTGGTCTGCTCCATTAACATTTAGAACTGCATGTGAGCCTTTTACAGCACCTTATTTCATGGATTTCGATTTAGAAATAGACAATACTGTTGCCGGTTGTTGGGGTGAGTACATTACTTGGACAAACAACTTAGAGCAGGCAAGAGTTGAGAACTTTAATTCTCGTTCTGTGCCAAACAACTTAGAGTTAAACTCTTGGACCGGATTTACGGTAGGATCAGACACATTGGGTGCTTGGACTCCAGAATTTGCCGACTTGCCTGATGGCGATAAGCAATTGAGATTTTGGATGCGTAATGCAGACATCGTCAACTCCGCATTGTTAGTGATGACTGCAGACGAAAGAAGTCCTAATGCAAACTTCACCGTTATTGATACAGTGAACGTTGCTGCAAATGCTACTTATGAGGAAGTCACAGTAAAATTGGATTCTGCAAACGGATACAATGGTACAGACAAACACGTATTCTTGGCACACAGCCTTGGTGGGACTTTTGATGAAATCAACATAGATGATTTCAATTACGAGGAGATTCCAACTTGTCAGCGTGTGGATCAAATCAACGTTACGAATGTACCTACAGGTG
>PAVT01000071.1 GCA_002713165.1 Verrucomicrobiota bacterium | reverse complement strand
CAGTTGATTTGCCTCTAGGTGGTCCCCTTCAAAGGTCCAAAAGTATTTTGGCTCTGCTGCATTCTCATATACCTCTATAGCTTGTTCATAGGGAACTGCAGAATCCTCTTTGGAATGAATGATCCATTTTTTCAGTCCTGCTGTTGTTTTTACGATTTCTTTGGAGGAATAGGGGGAAACAAGGAATTGAGCAATCATCATCTTTTGTTCAGGAGGAGCTGAAGCTACCGCAATGTCTGTAAAGGAGGACATTCCGCCTTCGAGGATAAGCAAATCGATCTTATCTGCCCGTTCACGTCCTAGCACAGCCGCTGCTTGGGTGCCCATCGAAGCTCCATATACAATGATTTTTTTATTTTGAAATGCTGCTAGTTGAAGCATATAATCAAAGGCTTTTACGACTTCTTTCTCAATTGATTTATGGGTTGGTGTACCAGTAGACTTGCCATATCCTGGCATGTCAATCATGAACACTGTTAATCCGCGAGACAACATGGGAGTTGTCATGGGCAGGTAGGTAGTGATGTTTCCACCTGCACCATGCAAAAAGAAAATGATTCTATTCGAGGGTTTAGCAGGTTTAAATAAGGCTGCATTCAGTGTGTGTTCTTCGGTGGTGATGTTGATTTCTTCATAACTCAGACTGTCGGGTATTGGGGACCATTCTTTTTGGGGATAATAAAATCGATCATCAAATTGTGCCATCAAGACCATTTGAAGGTTCATCAACATGAGGAGTAATGTAATTTTAGTTTTCATAGGATTAATTTTCGTCAAATCTCCTTCATTCCTGAAAATAAAAAATTAACATAGGATAAGAAATCACTTGTTGAGCTTGGCTCTTATCCGACTAAGGCTAACAGGAGTTATGCCCAAATAGGAGGCGAGATATTTTAGAGGAATGCGTTGCATTTCTTCTTTGTGATGCTTTAAAAATTTGAGATAGCGTTCTTCAGCATTTAAGCAAATTAAGTCCATGTTTCTTTCGTTGCTCCGTATGTACAATTGTTCTGAAATCAAACGTCCGTTCCGTTCATGCTCTTTTGATAAGCCATAGGCGGATTGAATAGTGCTATAGGAGGCAGCGGCTAATCTGCTATCTTCAGTTGCGAGAATGTATGCCGCGGTGAGTTCTTGCTTTAAAAAAGAAGTATAAGCGGAGATGAAATGCCCCTCTTTAGCAAAGGACAAACATATTTCATTGCCGTCGCTTTCAATTAAGAGAACAACAAAACCTTTTAGTACATAATAAATGTGTTTTTCTTGTTGTTCAGGGCGCAATACATACCCTTTCTTTTTAATGTCAATAAAGCGTGTTTTTTCGCCAAAAATATACTCATCTATAGATGGTTGATCTTTGTTCATCTCTTGTCTTTTTATTGCTCATGATTAATTTTACGAAGTAGGAAATGCAATTCATTGAATGGCAGAAAAAAACTCACTGTGAAAAGTAAAGAAAAGATAAAACAGTTGGTCATAGGATTGGGCGTGTTAAGCATTGTTGCAGGCACTTACTTATTGACCAAAGGAGGGACGTTTATGGAAACATATTGGAGCATTTTTCTCGGCATCATACTCATTGGATCTGCGTACACACTCCCAAACGAAAAACACGATTAACCTTTAAAATCAATACAGATGTTTGAAAAAATAAGGAATAAGTCTGTGTAATATATACTTTAGGCAGTTTTCGTATTTGTAGGAGCTGTCTATTGTTTGCTGTCAATGATTGGGATGGAAGCAACAGCAATGGATCAACTTATTCAATTTTTTGTGCTTGTTTCTGTTTTATTGGACATGATCGTGTTTCCTGTCCTCAAAGTTCAAAAAGACAATTAATCGGAATCTTTACTGTTGTTTTTGCCATCGCGGATCATGGAAATAAGAATACCTCCAAGTAGACCTAAACCAAAACTGCCTAAGATGACAAGAATTTGAGAAGCGGAAAATTTCCATAAAAGAAATTTGACTTCGATAGCCTGGGCATTTTGAATGGCGATTATGGCGATGAGTGCTGAAAAAATTAATAGAAGAATGCTTTTGAATTTCATCTTGTGTATTAAGATTAAACTGTTAAGAGTATTGCCTATTTTGTAAAGCTATAAAATAAAAGCATGGAAAATAATTTAGGTCTAGCGCTTGGAGGAGGTGCAGTTTTAGGTGCTGCACACATAGGCGTGTTGAAAGCGATAGAGGAGCAAAAGATTGAAATATCTGCAATCAGCGGAACAAGTATAGGAGCTTTAGTGGCAGCTTTTCATGCATTTGGCAATCCATATAAAGACATACAAGAGATGATTCTGCACATTGGTTGGTCAGACATTAGTTCTTTTTCATTGTCAAAATTTGGCCTGATGACCAACCAAAAACTTGAAAAATTAATTCACCGTCATTTAGGAAAGGTGAAAATCGAAGATGCAGAAATCCCTTTATGCATTGTTACTACAAACATAAATGACGGAAGTAAGTGCGTCTTGGAAAAAGGAGACTTGGCACAAGCGGTCATGGCGAGTACTTGTTTGCCGGGGGTTTATCAGCCCATTAAATTGGGCAACGCATTGCTTATTGATGGGGGCATTGTAGAAAATGTACCCATTTCACCACTTATCGAATTAAAGGTGGATAAAATTATTGCAGTTGATTTGAACACCAATAAGAAATATGATGCTCCTAACAATATAGTTGAATTGTTGATTAACAGTTTTCATTATTTATTGGCCTCGGCAGTTGAGTCCCAGAGTAAAGAGGCAGATGTGTTGATTCAACCTGATCTATCCGAATTTAATCTTTATGACGTAAAACAAGTCGATAAGCTGGTGCAGATAGGCTATGAGACTGCTATAGAACGCATAGAACATTCTTCTTTACTTCAATAGCTGGATTTCAATGTGCTTAGTATGATGGCCAGCATAGTCTACATTAGAATACTCCTCATGGAGCGTATACTGTGAATTTTGCAGAGGCCTTTTTCTATGAAGATCCATGCCAATGCTTCGATTAATTCATAAGTAATGTAGTTTTCAACACTATTCTCATAGAGCTCGATTAAGGTTCTTCAAAGGTCAGGCAATGTAAGTTGAAGTTATTGATAGAAATAAAAATTAGATAACTCTATTTATGGAGAGAGTATTTATAACAGTTGATGGGGATTCTTTAAACAGGACAATACTTCGTCTATTGCTTGTATAACTCCATTTGAAGTATTTGTTTTAATTGTTGTTCCATATTTGTCTGGGACTCATTGATCAATAAAGTTGCCTAGATTTTGTCAAACAACATTTTCGATCTTACTTCTGTTCCAACAAGGTGTTATAGCAATATAATAGTGAAGGCTATTTTGTCAATGTCTGTGATTCTATCATCACCATTTGTTGGAGGAGGAGTGTTGATGTCATCGGCATCATCATCATCATCTGAGTAAGCTATAATACTCACAATTAGTGTCATGCATAAAGCAATGGTAGCAGATTTGTTCGTGATTTTCTTTGTGTTTTATTTATAGTTTTAATAAAGCCATGTGCCAGCAATAATGCCTTATATACATTGAAAAAGAATAAATAATATGTTATATATGCTTGATATGTAGTTAACTAAAGAATATAATAACATTAGTTGACAAGGTGTGCAGCTTAACCCATAAGATGACTTATGTCATTGCCTTTGGTTTATATTTCAAATATCCTTGTTGAAATAATTGGAACACATGGGTGATCATCGGGTAAAATTCAACAAAGAAGCAGAAGACCGTAAACGTTTTGTCAATTATTTGCTGAACGACATACAAGCTTTGGAACAATTAAATCAAAAGCAGCTTATTGAAGACGATATTGTTAGAATAGGTGCTGAACAAGAATTTTGCCTCATCAATGAGAATTGGAGGCCATCAGATTTGGCCGGACACATACTGGAGGATGTAAATGATGATCATTTTACTACGGAGTTGGCCAAATACAATTTAGAAATCAACCTAGATCCTGTTGAATTGAAAGGAGATTGTTTTCAAAAAGTTGGGGGACAACTCTCTAATTTGTTGAACAAGGTAAGAGACACTGCGGAAAAGTACAATAGCAAAATAATCTTGACAGGAATTCTCCCGACCATAACTAAACATGAGTTGGAATTTGATTACATGACACCAAATCCGAGGTATTGGGCATTGAACACAATGCTCCGAAAACTAAGAGGCTCTGATTTTGAAATGCATTTACGTGGCGTAGATCAATTAAGTATTCGGCACGATTCAGTATTGTTTGAAGCCTGCAATACAAGTTTCCAAATGCACCTTCAAATACCCTCCTATGACTTTATAAGCAGTTACAATTGGTCTCAAGCAATTGCAGGTCCTGTGCTTGGTATTTGTAGCAATTCCCCTTTGTTGTTGGGTAGAGAATTGTGGAGTGAGACACGCATAGCCTTATTTCAGCAGAGCATTGATCTCAGATCTTCCTCTTACGCACTCAAGGATCAATTACCTAGGGTCACTTTTGGTGATCGATGGGGAAGTGGCTCTATTGTAGACGTGTTTAAAAATGACATCGCAAATTTCAAAGTCATCTTAGGAAAAAATATCACTCAGAATTCTTTAGAAACACTGGCCCAAGGAAAAATTCCAAAACTTGAAGCACTGAACATTCATAATAGCACCATATATAGGTGGAACAGACCTTGCTACGGAGTGGGTGGTGGTAAACCACACCTTAGGATAGAAAACAGATACATTCCTTCAGGACCCTCCCAAATGGACGAGTTGGCCAATTTTGCATTCTGGGTTGGCTTAATGAAAGGTCGTCCGGAGAAGTACGATGATCTGCCTAATACAATGGATTTCACTGATGCAAAATCCAATTTTATAAAAAGTGCGCGAACCGGGAGAGAGGCAGTCATGAATTGGTTTGGAGAAAGAATTTCAACAAGAGATTTAATTCTAAAGGAGTTATTGCCCATGGCTAGTAAAGGACTTAGGAAAGTACATGTTAATGCCTCAGACATTGATCAGTATTTAGGTATAATAGAAGAAAGAGCGAAAGGACATACAGGTTCTCAGTGGTTAATTAGAAACTACCGAGCGCTCAAGAAAGAACGTAAAACGGATGATTGTTTGTTGGCCATAACAAAATCCATTTATGAAAATCAACAAACAGATTTGCCCATCAGTAAATGGGATAATATTGATTTGTCTTCAAATACCCATCAAAATGCCCATGAAGTCCATCACATCATGTCAAGACAATTGTTTACAGTGCATCAAGACGATCCGGCAAATCTAGCCACTAGTATAATGCAATGGATGGACAAGCATCATATTCCTGTAGAGGATGATAAAGGGCAAATTTGTGGGTTGCTTACATGGACCCACATGCAGAAATTTCAATCAAAAGAAGCTTCTGTAGAAGATACCTTAGTAGGAGATATAATGGTTAAGAATTTACACATTGCACATCCTAAAATGAAAATAGTTGATGCCATTCGACTTATGAAAAAGCATGAAATTGGCTGCTTGCCTGTATTGTCGGATCAACATTTGGTAGGCATTATTACAATTTCTGATGTTCTCCCATTTGATCAAGCAAACCCTCAGGAAGAAGAAGGCAATTGAATTCATGGAGGTAGATAGAATATTGTTCGAGAATAAAAGCTCTCCTGAATATCCAACTGTTGTTTTTTATGCAGGTGTACATGGTAATGAACCTGCCGGTGTTCAGGCATTGCAACGATTAAAGGAATACGTTCAGCTTAACAAAGTAAAATTAAAAGGCAACGTAATTGCAATAACTGGAAATAAAGCTGCATTGTCCACATCTAAGCGTTTTCATGTAGAGGATTTGAACAGGATGTGGACCAAAGATAAGATCAATAAAACGCTAGAGACGCCATCAGAGAAGAGAAACCAAGAACAAAAGGAACAATTTGAACTGCTAGAGCTACTTGATGAAATCCTTGTTGAAGCAAAAGGACCCTTGTACTTTTTTGATTTGCACACTACTTCGAGTGAGACCATACCATTTACTACGGTAAACGATAGCTTAATCAATCGAAAGTTTGCAGAGAAGATTCCTGTTCCAATGATTTTAGGAATCGAAGAATACCTAGACGGACCATTATTAAGTTACATCAATCAATTGGGTTACGTATCTTTTGGATTTGAGGGGGGGCAGCACTTATCTGAGACTTCCATCGAAAATCATTTTTCATTTTGTTTGTTGAGCCTACAGATCGCTGATATATTGGATGCAGATGCAGATAGAAAATATTCATACATCAAAGTGCTCACAGAAAATGCACAACACTCAAAGGAGATTTATGAGATTTATTATCGTCATGCCATAGATCCATCAGACCATTTTTTCATGGAAACAGGCTACACCAATTTTCAAAAGATTAAAAAAGGACAGTTGTTGGCCGAGGTAAATGGAGAGCTACTCTATGCAGACCATGATGCACGAATATTTATGCCTTTGTATCAATCACAAGGCGAAGATGCCTTTTTTGCGGTGCGGAAAATACCTAAATGGATTCTCTCATTTTCAGCATTTCTTCGAAAACAACGCATTGACCGTTTGCTGATCCTACTGCCTGGCGTACGTTGGGCTAGTTTAAGTAAGAACACCTTAATGGTGAACAAAAGCATCGCTCGTTTTTTTGCAAAGGAGGTGATGCACCTTATGGGCTATAGAAGTAGGTATTTTGACAAAGAATTCCTCTTGATGAAAAATCGTGAGGCGGATTCAAAAAAAGAGTTGTATGCAAAGGCAGATTGGATGCGCTAGAAGAGCTTGAATTTAATTGAATTCAATAAAAGTTTTTTTCATGTGTCTTTTTTAAGGTGACAGGACTTATTTTTATGGAAAGATTTAATGTTCTCCATGAATCCACTTTCAGATGAAGCCTTACGATTAAAATCCATCTTTGAATCATCAGTTGATGGAATCATTATTATCAATATGCGAGGTATAATTGAAAGTGCCAATCCTTCAGCTTGCGCCCAATTTCAATACACAGAAGAGGAATTGGTTGGCAATAATATTCACATTTTAATGCCTTCACCACATAGGGAACAACACGACGGATATCTAAAAAGCTACCAAAAAACAGGTGAGAAAAAGATCATTGGGATTGGCCGAGAAGTAGAGGGCCAACGAAAAGATGGGAGCAGATTTCCATTCAATTTAAGTGTGAGTGAGGTTGTGATGAATGATAAGACAATTTATACTGGTTTTATCCATGACATTAGTGATTTGAAGAATGCCCAAGAAAAACTAATTGAGTTAACAAAAAACTTGGAAACTAAAGTCAAGAAAAGAACCGTTGATTTAGCAGAAGCCATCAATGCTATTGAAGCGACTAATCGGGATTTAAAAAAGGAAATTAAACTAAGAAAAAAAGCAGAGGAAGATGCCCAAAATGCTTTACTTAAAGAGCTTGAGCTTGGGGAATTAAAGTCTCGTTTTGTATCCATGGCCTCTCATGAGTTTAGAACGCCACTTACAGGTATTTTATCTTCTATCTCGCTAATTTCTAAGTATGATATGCCTGAACAAGAAGAAAAAAAACAAAAACATGTAAAACGGATAAAAAGTGCAGTTCAGAATTTGACAAGCATATTAAATGACTTTCTTTCTTTGGATAAATTGCATGCTGGTAAAATAAATTGCCAGCCCGAATGGTTCAATATCGTGCAATTTATGCATACAATGATAGAAGAATCGGAAATTTTAAAAAAGGCGGGTCAACAAATTGATTTACTGCTTGAAAACTTTAGTAGTAATGAGGAATTCTATACAGACAAACATATACTGAAAAACATCCTTTTGAATTTGATTTCAAATGCAATCAAATACTCAGAAGAATATGATCCAATAAAATTAATTCTCAAGAAAGATGCAGAACTTATTCGTATTGAGGTAATTGATCAAGGCATTGGAATTCCTTTAGAAGATCAAAAAAGGATGTTCGAGCGTTTCTTTAGAGCAAAGAACGCATCAAATATTCAAGGTACAGGGCTAGGTTTAAGCATAGTTTTCGAATACATTAATCTATTGCAAGGCAGAATTAGTTTCGAGAGCGTAGAAAAAATAGGCAGTACATTTACACTTGAAATACCTCATTATAAACTAAAAATGAAATAATATAAGGGTTATGAAAACTAGCTTATTGTTGATTGAGGATGATGAGATAATTCGCGAAAATACAGCAGAGATTTTAGAATTGTCAAACTATGAAGTAACAACTGCTTCAAATGGAAAGCAAGGAATAGAAGTTGCCAAGCGCATTCAGCCAGACCTCATTGTATGTGATATAATGATGCCAGAGATGGATGGTTATCAGGTCTTGAATGATTTAAGCAAGAATCCACAAACTTCTACTATCCCATTTATTTTTCTGACAGCAAAAACCGAGAAAAATGAGGTGAGAAAAGGAATGGCACTAGGTGCTGATGATTACATTACTAAACCATTTGATGAAGATGAATTGTTGGAAGCCATAAAAGGACGGCTTAAAAGGAGTAACACCATCAAAGAGCGCATTGCGAAAGACATTAATGGCTTGAGCAATTTTGCTGAAAATGGCAATGGTTTAGCAGGATTAGAAGAATTGAATTTATCTAAGCAGGTAAAAGCCTATAAGAAGAAAGAAACCATTTATTTCGAAGGAGATTATCCAAATGTGCTATACTTTTTGAAGAGTGGCAAAGTCAAGACATTTCGTCTGCACGATGATGCCAAAGAATACATTACCGGAGTACTTACAGAAGGCGAATATTTTGGATACTTGCCAATTCTTGAACGTCGTTCGTATGACGAGTGTGCTGTTGCGCTGAAGGAGACAGAAGTATATAAAATTTCAAAAAAGGATTTTTTAAACTTGATTCAAACAAACAGGGATGTAGCCGCAAATTTTATTAAGCTAATATCAAATAACCTTATAGAAAGAGAGCAAAAATTATTAAGCCTCGCCTATGATTCGGTACGCAAAAGGACTGCAAACGCTTTATTGGATTTAGAAAGTAAAATAGAGGACGGTAAGCCAAAATATATTGATGTTTTGAGGAGTGACCTGGCGAGTATGGTAGGCACTGCCTCTGAATCAGTGATACGTACATTGTCTGATTTTAAGGAAGAGCACTTGATTGAAATACATGGTAAAGAAATATTAATTAAGAATAGAACAGGTTTAATGCGTGTATGGTGAGGGTGTATTCCAAATTGTATTACAATTCATCAATGTCCATTCTAAATCGCTCAATGATATTTCTTTCTCCAAAAGTGACGGAATCGAAGGCTCTCGCAACTTTTTCAAGAACAGCGCTAAAGTCAGCCTTCATGTCTTCTGTTAAGTAATTGCTGCAGGTTTTAAATTCTTTGATTGCCATATTGTAGGTGCTCTCTAAATCCATTCCATCATCTTTTTGGAGGATATGGAAAATGATTTCAGAAATGTTGAAATTATAGTTGTTGTGTTTAGTAGCATTTACCACAATGTCATGGAGCTTGTTTCGCTCCTCATAATTTATTACTCCGTCGGCTTTAGCAACAGCATAGCAAACTTTCCCTAATGCATAATACAATCGTTCTGTACCGTCCATAATTTATAATTTTTGATGCATGATTAACATGGGTGTTTCAGTATGCATGGCAATTTTTTTAGTGATACTCTGATGAAATAATTCATGGAAAAGACTGCCTTTTGTACTTATCATAGCTATGAGGTCAGGCTGATGCATGTCTACATACAACTCAATGGCTTTCACAGTGTCTTTATTGACATCAACATCAAGATCATGCCTTACATCTTTAAACTTTAAGTCTAAATCGTATCTAATAAAAGTGCTTTTTACATCAAGGTCTTCTGGGCTTTTACTCACATATAACCCGTGCACCATTGCATCGTTTTCCTTAGCAATGGTAATCAGTGGGTCGATATTTAATTCATCAGATTGAAGTTCTTTGTCTGTTGTAAACAAGATTTTTTTTGGAGGTTTAATGTTTACCTTTTCTGGAACCACTATCAAGGGACACTCTACTTTTTTGATCATGGTAGAGGCAATGCTGCCTACCAATATTTCTGCAAGCCCTGTGACACCTTTAGTACCCATAATCATTAAATCGATTTTTTTTTCTTTGATAAAATGTTGTGCTATATCTACAATGGCTCCAATTTCAAAATGCGTTTCAATTTTCCCTTTCAATTTGGGGTATTTTGTCTGAATTCGTCTTTCTTCTTCAACAAAAGCTTGTTCAGCATCCTTTTTAGAAACATCATGATAACTGAATGAGCCATCATGAGTAGAATGTGGGATATAAAAAGCATTCAGTAATACAAAAGTTTTTTCTGAATCGTCAAATAAATGAACAGCATAGTCGAAAGCTATTTTTGCATTGGTTGAAAAATCTGTTGGGACTAAAATTCTTTTCATTGTATCATCAAAATTTAAATTGTTCCAATTTTCTGCATTCTTCATTTTAAGGAAAGCCTACTCAATCCAAAGTTAGATATTGATTTGCCTTTTCATGATGATAAAAATCATCTTTAGAAATCAATATTTGTTAGACGAATGTTTAACTCAACTGATAATTCTCATGTTTATAATGGTATTGGTAAATTAATTTTGAACCTTATTTATAGGTCTTCTCTCCTTTTGATAGTGAATTGAAAAGAAAAATCAAACGTATACTATGCCCAATTGACTTTGATGATGCTTCCATCAATGCAATTACTTACTCTGCTAATTTAGCGAAGGTAATTGATGCTTCTCTGACTATTTGGAACATCCGAGAGGTGCCCATCATTGAAGAAATGTTATCTGTAAAGGCCAGGCATCTTGATTTTAAACAAAAAGAGGAAACTCTCAAGAGTATTCTGCAAGATTGGTGTGAGGAAATAAGGGAAGAACATAACATCGCTTGTGGTTATACTGTGCGTCCAAGTTGGATGAATTTAACCCAAACAATAGATCATTATATGGATGGAAGTAATTACGACCTCCTCATATTGGGCACAAACGGGAAGGACGATAACTACAATTTATTTTTTGACAAAGGCGGACGACAAATCATCAAGCACATTCGGTGTCATTTTTTGATGGTGCCAGAAGAATGGAAGTATAGATCGATTAATTCAATTGTTTTTGCTTCAGATTTTGTCAATCAGCCACAGAGTATTCCCTTTGACTTAATGCGTACATTTCATTCCAACATGACCTTGCTTCAGCTAGGAGAGTATCACCATGAAAAACCTCTTTTTGTAGTGAAGAAGAAGCATGATTTAGAGCCTTTGCAAATAAATCAGGAGATGATAAGAGATTGGAAGACTAAAGACTTCCTCTTCAATTGGTTGACTAAAAGAAAAGACGATTTATTGGTGCTTTATTCAACCAATAAAAAATGGATGGATAATACCTTTAATATGCTTTTATTTAATAAACAAAAGCATATTGCAATTCCTTCAATGGTGTATTTTACTGAGTCTAAATTTGAAAAGCAAGAAAAGGTAGACAAAGAAAGTCTTCAACTATAGGCTTAAGCATACATAGAATCATAATGCACAATTTTTTGGTGAGATGAACCATCGATTAAGTGCTCGATCAAATAGAGGAGAGGGGGTAAGTAAAGATGTAAGGATACTGCTTTTGTATTCGAAATGTTTTCTTGAGCGTAAATTTCATTTGCTTCAACTACTAAACTTGAACTGTTTACATCCAAGTTCTTTGCACTAATTTCAGTCAATAATTTTGTTTGCTCATCTTTTTTAAATTTCTTGGTCTGGATGATCCCCTCAATGCATACAATTATGCTTTTTGTTGATGAAATGGACGATATTGGCAGCGCCTGACCTTCAGAAAAACAAATCAAATCTAGTTCGTATGTACTGGGTTTAGAAATACAATTACGGGTATAATGCAATGGGTTCCAAGTATAAAATTTTTGGAAGTCTCTCAAAGGAATTTTCCGAGCATTAAGTGCCTTGATAAAATCTTCCTCTGAGGTAGATTCTTTCAGGACTTCAATCAGGTGTTCAATTGATGCAATCATTTAACAAGATGGAAGAAACCGGAGTATTCATCTGTTTAAAGTGATTACTCCGATTCAAATTGGTGCTACTAATATTGTTCTATAAGGTAATTCACCAAATCAGTAGTCGTTACAATTCCTTCTAATTTATTGTCGTTGCCAACAACAGGAAGTGCATGAAATTCTTCTACTGCTAATTTTTCTGCGACTTCTTTTATGGTAGTGTCTACCGTCACAGTGCGTGGTTCAGACATCATGACGTGCTCTAAACTCAGGGTGTCATATACGGATGCATCTACACTCGCAGCTTGACCATAGTTCCCTCCAAAGCTGATTCTGTGAATGTCCGTAAGGCTAATTATACCTACCAATTTTTCTCCAGATACAATGGGAAGGTGACGAATATTGTTTTCTTCCATCATTGTTTTAGCATTCTTTAGGTTACCATCATGAATGCTCATGGTTTTAAGTTCTCTCTGCATGATTTTACTCACGGCTTCTCTCTTTTTCATTTAGCTTGAATTTAATTTCGGTTTATGCATGCAATTTGCACTTCTAATTGAATGCAAGAAAAGAGCATAATGCAGAATAAAAAATGATAATTGTCAGCGTAGCACAATTTGGAACAGACCAAAGATTATTCCGCAGAATCTGCCTTTTTTATCAATTCCCTGATAAATTGCTTAAGGGTCTCAACTTGTTCCTTACCTAAACTTTCTCCATACTTGCTAGTAATGTATGCAGACAGCATGAATAAAATGGCGACTGGCAGTGCCCATAAATAGTGTGAATATTCACCCAACATCCATTTAGATACGCCTAAAGAGAAGACGAAAAATCCAAGAATCCCAATAGAAAAGTAGATGAAAACAAACATCGTCCAAACTTTTGGTCTGGGTCCAATTAAACCTGCCATCATGGACTTTTCTATATCTTCTTCATCAATTTCAACACGAAAGTTTAATTGTGGGGACCAATAATGAGCGTCTTCTTCTTTGATGTCTAAGATGATGTGGTTATCTATAACTCTGCCTTTTAATGCGTTTTGGAGTTTAAGCATCTTTTTAGCTTCATCCAAAACAATGCTTTGCTTTTGACTTACATTTAGCTTAAAACGTGGCCTTATGTGGGTAATCGAGCTGTCCATTCATATAAATGTGACACTAAAATAGTGCAATTCTTTTACATCGATCAAACCATTTATCCTTGATAGCACATTATCGAAAATATACGGATTAACTTTGCCCAGGACTTAAGTATGGCACTATGAAAAGCAATCAGCAATCGATCGAATTTCCTATAGAAGGTAAGTTAAGTTTCATCCGAATTAAGGAAAATTTGGAACAATTTATCAGAGACAATTCAATCAGAAATCAAGATTATATAAAATCCTTGTTGGTCAAATTGAATGAGGTGCCAGAATTGTTAGAGGGGACAAACGATGTTAAGGTTATTGAAAAGCACAAAGGCTTGATTGACCTGCTCATGCGCTTGTTTTTTCCTCCATTGCTAACCACAAATGAGATAAAAGGAGCTGCAATGCCTTTTGACTTTGATTTCTTTTACATGTCGGAGCCCTTAAAAAAGATCATGGAAGATGCCGGAAAGGGTTCCATGCTAGACATTTTAGATTTTAATCCTGAACAAATGTACATTATGGGTTGTACAACCATTTTGCAGGCGCATTATAAGAGAGAGGTTAATTTGACAGTTCCAATCGTCGTAGAATTGAACGAAGAGAATGGCTCACCAAAGTATTATCGTGCAGCGTTCAGTGCTGATTTGATGGAGATAATCCCAACAGAGAATGCAAAGCCAATCACGGATGAAGATTTTCATTTATTGATGGATAATTTCAAAAACATTGATTTATGGAGAGAAAAAATACCACCGAATAATTTTGTGTTCAGAGGCTTGGGTATTGTTAATTTGATGGACATCACCATGGATCAGTCAATCAACTTAATGACATCTAATCTTTTGGAAGGAACGAAGGACGCTTTTGATAAGGTCATTGATAACATTCGATTGCTATTAAAGATTGAAGGCTTTCACTTGTAATTTATGACTACTCGCAATAAATTCGCCATTGTCTCAAAACATCACAGTTTGCTGTGCTGTAAGGGTATATACGATCAAGGCTAGTGGAAAAACCAAGCAGTTCGCGATTGAATTTGATGTGTTATTTAGTTGAAATGCCATGAAGGCACAAGTATAGCAATAAGATCAATATAAAGTGTACTGCTAATTCCCAATTCTGTTTTGAACATCTTCTGAACTAGCTTTTCTTTTTCTTGCAGTTTTAACATCGTTGTGTCCAAAAGCATAACTCAGGTAAAACCTTAAGTTTCTACTATCGCTTCCGCCAGTTCCAGTGATGAATAACTCTCCAAATCGGTTGTCCGCTCGCCATGGAATGCTATAAAAAATATCGTTTATAGAGGCTTTGAAAGTCCAACGATTCCATGCCCTCTGAACTGAGTAGTTTAATGAGCCAATGCTCTTTGTTTTAAATGTTCCTCTCCAAATGGATGGACTACTGTACCATCCACTTAATTCTAATTTATATACTTTTTTTACTGTAAAGGTAGATTGTGCATATCCTCCATAGGTGAGACGATCTACAGGGATAAAGTCTGGGTCGTTGGCGGTAAATTTATTATAGAAACCATAAATACTTCCGTACATACTCCACCAATCTTTAATTTTTTTCGGATAGGAAACGCTGAAATTTTACACCTGCTGATCAGCAACATTTCTAGTATTGATGAAACTTATTCGCTCTCCTTCAGCCTCAGAAACCTCTGCGAAGAAATCAGAGACATAAGAAAAAGTAAAACTTGTATTAAGCGTGTATTTGTAAGTATTTGAAATTTTAATGTTGTATGTATACTGAGGTTGTAAAAAGGGATTTCCTCTTCGAAAACTCAATTCGTTGATTTGAGATTCAAAAGGATTAAGGTTCCTGTAATTGGGTCTTTGAATTCTTCTGCTGTATGTCAAAGCTAAAGAGTTGTGACGGTTTGGTTGAAACGTAAGACCACCGGAAGGAAACCAATTGAGATAATTTCGTTCTACAATCTTATTGGCAACTTGTGTTACAGACTGTAGGTCACCTTTAGAAAGCGTTTGTTCGGCTCTTAGACCCATTTGCATTTTCCATTTTTTCCAGGCAAACTTATAATTCAAATAAGCAGCCCCAATGATTTCTTCATAATCAAAGGTATTGCTCCTGTTAATGTCGAGAATTTCTTTACCATCTTGTACATTGTAAAAATCAAAAATATTATTGGTCGATACCTGAGAAGCTTTTATACCAGTAGAGAAAGTTCCTTTTCCAACTTTCTGCTCATAATCGGCTTGTGAGGATAGCACCTGAATGTCAATGGGTGTTTCTTGGGCATTTATAATTTGACCCAATACCACTGCCTCATTTGGGCTTGTATAAATGTTAGGTTGATTACTTAAGGCAATGCTTTGGTAATTCACCCAGTCTGCATCTACACTTAAACGCCGATCAAGAGAATCTTTATAGGTGTAGTTAAAACTTACCGTATAATTTTCTACTTCACTTTCGTTACGATTAGGAGCAAGCAAAACACTGTCAATGATAAAATCGTCATTTTGAGCCATGAGAGTTCGAGAGTCTGTTTTGCTGTCGTTATTGTTCATAAGGCCACTCATGGCAATGCTTACCGTACTGTTTTTTGAGAGGTAGATTTCTCCACCTACGCTCAATTGATCATTTAGAAAGCTTGTTTTGCTCTTTGTTTTGCCGTCAAAGACATTGGGGCCTTGCTCTCGGTAAATGTTGAAAAAGTTTGTTGAGCTCCCTTGAAAATGCGAGTAGTTGCCAAACAACGCATAATTAGCATTGCGATAATTTAGATTGAACGAAGTGTTATTTCTTGCATAGTCGCCGAAGGTTATAGTGTTCGTTACCGTTCCTTTTGTTCCCAATCCTTTTTCTCTTTTAAGGACAATGTTCAAGATACCACCGCTGCCGGCAGCATCATATTTTGAAGAAGGCTGTGTGATAATTTCTACACTCTCTATTTCGTCAGCTTGAAGACTTCTTAAGTAGTTCTTCAAGTCCTCTCCCTGTAAAAAGCTTTGTTTTCCATTGATGTATATGTTTACCCCAGCTTTCCCTTCTAGTATGACGTTGTCATCATTGTCTACTTGTAATCCCGGTGCTTTACGCAATAATTCGACGCCATTGTCACCAGCTGTGCTTAAATTCTTGTCAACATTAAAGATAGTTTTATCTGGTTCTACTTGAATCAATGGCTTTTCGGCTGTCACCGTGACTTCCTGAAGTTCTGTGCTTTGTGGCTTTAGAACAGTTGTGCCGATGTTACCTTTCTCTTTTGCCAAATCCAATTTAATCACCTTGGGCTGAAACCCAAGAAAACTTAGATTGATGTAATAGACACTTATTTCTAGTTCTGTAAACTGAAAACTTCCGTCCACTCCGCTAGCTTCTACTTTTATCAAACTAGAATCTTTGTCTAACAATTGAACAGTGGCATATGGCAAGGCTTCTCCATCCGAATCAATGAGTTTTCCTTTAATGTTTTGCGAGAATAGTATGCTTGGCAATAGAAAATTTAGAAGTAGTAGATATTTATACATTGGATAGATTGTGCCAACAAATTTGGATAAAACTTTAGCACTCATCTAGGTAATTTTGATAAACGGTTAATTGATCTTATGTGGTTTAAAATAAGATCTTTATCTCATTAATTTTTTTCAGATTATCTTCTAGTTAACTGCCTTATGTCGTGGCCTTTATTCAGAATATTATCATAAAACTATTTTTTTTGATACAGCTTGGTGGAACCAATCTTTCACAATTTTTTTGAAATGGGTGGACTTCCTTTTTACTTTCTTCTTAGCTTTATGTTTTTCCCATCATTAAACTATTTTTTGAATGAAAAAACTATTCATTTTGCTTGGTATTACAGTGCTTTATTGGGCCTGCGAGGCTGTAAAAGTCACCCATAATACGACAGAAAATGTCTCCGGAATGAGTGTGAAAGGGCATTTGTATTCTAAGCCATT
>PAVT01000070.1 GCA_002713165.1 Verrucomicrobiota bacterium | reverse complement strand
ACAATGGGGGTATGGGTAGTAACGGACTTACGTCAGCAAGACATGATGTGTTCCAAAAAATACTCAAAGAGAAATACCCTGAATCTTTTGATCCCTCAGTGCCTGATGATTTGGTGTACTCTGGCAATAAGAAGTTAACAGACGCCTCTGAAATTGAAGGAATAGATGTTGGGAAGATGGTACTCTCTCCAACTAGAACTTACGCTCCAATCATTAAGAAAGTATTGGAAAGGCTCAGAAGTCAAATACATGGAATGGTGCATTGTAGCGGAGGAGCACAAACAAAGGTGCTTCATTTTGTAGATAATTTGCACATCATCAAAGATGACTTGTTTGAAACACCAGCACTCTTTAAACTAATTCAAAAAGAGTCTAATACAGCATGGAGAGAGATGTATAAGGTATTCAATATGGGGCATCGTATGGAGTTGTATTTACCGAATGTTTCTATTGCAGAAGAAGTCATTAGCATTTCTAAAGATTTTGGTGTAGAAGCAAAGATTGTTGGAAGAGTGGAAGCATCCAATAAGAAGCAACTGACAATCAAGTCTCCAAATGGATCTTTTGAATATTAGGGAATGAGTAGCTTGCTAGAGAAATTAGAATCAATAAAAATTAGGTGGGATGAGGTTGCTCAGTTAATTGTAGATCCGGAAATTATATCTGACATGGATCGCTATGTTAAGTTGAACAAAGAATATAGCGACCTTAAAGAACTCGTAGATGTTTATTTGGATTATAAAAATGTGATCGAGAACATCTCCTCAAGCAAAGAGATATTGGCCAATGAACAGGATCCTGAGTTCAAGGAAATGGCAAAGCTAGAGCTGGATGAATTGGAACAACGAAAAGAGGAGTTAGAAGCCAACATTAAGGTAATGCTTATTCCTAAGGATCCCAACGATACTAAAAATGTCATTATAGAAATAAGAGCAGGCACAGGGGGAGATGAAGCCAGTATTTTTGCGGGGGACCTTTACCGTATGTACATTAAATTCATTGAACGCAAAGGGTGGAAACATGAGTTGACAACGGTCAATGAGGGCACATCAGGGGGCTTTAAGGAAGTTGGATTCGAGGTTAGCGGAAGCAATGTCTATGGTGTCATGAAATTTGAATCTGGTGTTCATCGAGTGCAAAGAGTGCCCCAAACCGAAACACAAGGTAGAGTCCATACTTCAGCAGCATCTGTAGCAGTATTGCCCGAGGCTGATGAAGTAGATGTTAATTTAAACATGTCAGATGTAAAGAAAGATACGTATCGTTCCTCTGGCGCAGGAGGTCAGCATGTGAATAAAACGGAATCTGCAGTGCGCTTAACACATGTGCCCACAGGTGTGGTTGTTGAATGCCAAGATGGGAGGTCGCAATTAAAGAATTACGAAAAGGCCCTTAAAGTATTGCGCTCCAGATTGTATGAGCAAGAGGTACTTAAACAAGAACAAGAAATTGCAGCAGACCGAAAATCTCAAGTTTCAACAGGAGATCGGTCAGCGAAGATTAGGACATATAACTACCCCCAAGGAAGAGTTACCGATCATCGCATTAATCTTACATTGTACAATTTGGATGGGATCATTAATGGAGAGATTGACGAAATAATTGAAGCTTTAAGAGTTGCAGAAAATGCAGAAAAATTAAAGGTGGGTTTTGAAGATGAAAACAGCGTAGAAGGATGAATAGGCAAGAACTTGTAGGTCAAATTCGTACGAAAAAGAGTTTTCTCTGTGTGGGCTTAGATACAGATCTTAAGAGGATTCCGGAGCATTTGCTTGAAAATGAATATCCAGTATTTGAGTTCAATAAAGCAATCATTGAAGCGACTAAAGAGTATGCGGTTGCCTATAAAATAAATATTGCATTTTATGAAGCCATGGGCCCAAGAGGATGGATCTCTCTTCAAAAAACTTTGCGTGTAATTCCTGAAAATATATTGACAATTGCGGACGCAAAACGAGGAGATATTGGAAATACTGCTGACCAGTATGCGAAAACTTTCTTTCAAACGTACCCTTTTGATGCTGTTACTGTTGCGCCGTATATGGGCAGAGATTCGATACAGCCATTTTTGGAGTACCAAAACAAGTGGACAATTGTTTTAGGATTGACATCTAACAAAGGATCTGCTGATTTTCAGATGAATGAATTAAAAAATGGTCGAATGACCTATGAACAGGTTATGTATACTACCGCAGAGTGGGGTACGGAAGACAATTTAATGTTTGTGGTAGGTGCCACCAAAGCGACATCTCTTACGGCTATAAGGGCTGAACTCCCAAATCATTTTTTCTTGATTCCAGGGGTAGGCGCTCAAGGAGGTAGTTTGGAAGATGTTGTTAAAAATGGGATGAATGAAGAGATTGGCCTGTTGATCAATTCTTCTAGAGGAATTATATATGCTAGCAGTGGAACTGATTTCGCACATGCGGCTCAGAATGCAGCAAGAAAACTACAAAGCCAAATGGCACATTATGTTGGCTAGGATTATAATTTCATTGTTCCTCTCTCTAGTATTAATGTCCAACTTTTTTGCCCAACAATCCAAGATTGCTGTCTTTGAGGATGGAGATACAACTTACTATGATCTGGTATATCGATCCAATGATTCCTTAAAGAACAATGTGCTTAAAGCCTACTACGCACTTGATACTTCGGTGCAAGCGATTGAGAAAAAATACTACAATGGCAAGCAATCCGGCATCACTACAGTTTTTTATCCGAGCGGCAAAAGAATGTTAAGCATTGTATATCAATATGGCTTAAAACATGGTGACTGGACCTACTACAATCAAGAAGGCGAAATCCTGATAAAAGCCTCCTACAGAAACGGGTTTAAACATGGATATTATGTAGATTTCATAAAGAATTATAGGGGCAGGTATTGGAAGGGTAAAAAACATCGAAGATGGGAATACAATGTTGGATCTGCTGCATATCGAAAACTCTATTACAATAGAGGATTATTGGTATCTGATCCTAACATGATGTACCGTTATAGAAGCATCGTTGGAAAAAAGAGTATAAAAGGTAAAGTTGAAGCAAAAGAAACGCAGACCGCAGAACATTTAGAAAATTTGCATGACACACTTTTACTTCCGGACGACTCAGGAAAATTGATGAAATACCCTATTAAGTTTATAGAGAACAATGGATATAGTCATCCAAACCAACAACAGGCAGTTTTTGAGGCCAATACTAATCAATCTGCAGTAGTTCGTTATGTTTATCAAGGAAAAATAAATGGATTGTATAAAGTATATTACCCAAATGGGAATATATATAGATATTACCATTATAAGAATGGAGACTTGCATGGAGATTGGAAGGAATACCGACCAGATGGGACGCTAAAAACTCGCGGAAATTATTATTACGGCAAGAAACACGGAAGCTGGCTTATTGACCTAAATACAAAAAACTTTAAGAAGGAAAAATATAAAAAAGGCAGCCAAAAGTAGTTAACAGTCGCAAAGTCATTATCTTCGCAATCAATGAGCGAAGATTTTCTACATTATATTTGGCGTTTCCAATTGTTCAATCAGAATGAACTTCGTCTAATTAGTGGGGAAGAATTGACCATTTTACGTGTAGGCCAAATGAACCAGGATGCAGGCCCAGATTTTTTTAATTCCTTGGTAAAAATTGGTCGGACTCAATGGGCCGGAAATATTGAAATCCATTACTGTGCTTCAGATTGGAATAAACACGGACATCAAAATGACGAATCTTATGATAAAGTCATTCTGCATGTAGTTTGGAAGAACGATCAAGTCCTATTTAGGTCAGATGGTAGTGAAATTCCCACCCTTGAGTTGAGCGGAAGAGTAAAGAAAAAATTACTAGATCGATATGAAAACTTAATAAGGGAATCTTATAGCATTCCTTGTCATTCATTCTTAAATGAGATAGATCCACTAATACTGAATATGCAATTGGATAGGATGATGTCTGAACGTTTGGAAAAAAAATCAAAACGCATTCAACAACTATTAGGATTATATCAAGGCGACTGGGAAAGCACCCTATATCAATTGCTTGGAAAATATTTTGGTTTCAAGGTAAACACAGTGCCTTTTGAATTGCTTACCACTTCATTGCCCTTAAAGATCGTCCGAAAGCATAAAACCGATCTTTTAGAGATTGAAGCATTGTTGTTTGGTCAAGCAGGTATGCTTGAAGAGAAATTGCAAAGCAATTATGCATTGCAATTAAAAGAGATCTATGAATACTTGAAAATAAAACATAAACTTCAATCAATAGAAAGGTCGGCTTGGAAATATGCTCGATTAAGGCCGGCTAATTTTCCAACAATTAGAATTGCTCAATTTGCGCAGCTTTGGCACAAACACGATAATCTATTTCAAAAATTGGTAGATGCGTGTGAAATCGATGAAGTCGTTGAATTATTTCAACTAAAAGTCAGTAATTATTGGACGTCACACTATCGTTTTGGAGTGATGGCTCAACGAAAAGAAGAAAAGAGCTTGGGCCTAAGCTCTATTCACAGTCTACTGATCAATGTGGTAGTCCCAATTCTTTTTACATATGGGGAACATTCGATGAGTGATCAGCTTATGCAGAAAGCAATGGAATGGCTAGAGCAGCTTCCATCAGAGGAAAATAAAATAGTCAAGGAGTGGGGTAAATACAACATAGTCCCAATTAATGCATCAAATTCCCAAGGACTTATTCAATTAAAAACTGTGCATTGTGAAAATAAAAATTGTTTAAATTGCGCAATTGGAATGTCTATTCTTAAGCTAAATCAATGATAAAGCAGATTCAATATTTCTTTGAACTTCATGCCTTTGGCGTCTGCACTTGGTGGGGGCAAAAATTGGGTATTCATACCAATCGGATCAGAATGTTTTTCATCTACATCTCTTTTTTTACTTTGGGGTCACCCATTATTTTATATTTCGCTATGGCATTTGTTTTAGAAAACAAACAGCTTTTTAAGCTTAAGAGAAGGAGCACTGTTTGGGATTATTGATGAGATTGAATTTCAAAGAGTTTAAGAAATTATACATTGCGAGTTTTGTGCTTCTTTGTGTGACTATGTTAGGAGTTATTGGTTTTAGCATTATTGAAGATTACAATTTTACCGATGCACTCTACATGACTATCATTACTATATCCACTGTCGGATTTCAAGAGATAGAACCATTAAGTGCTAAAGGCAGGTACTTTACCTCATTTCTGATCTTTACCAGTTTTGGTACATTTGCTTATGCCATTGGGGCCATATCTTCCTATGTGGTTGATGGTGAATTCAGAAGGCAATTGGCCAAAATCAGAAAAGTAAAAAACATAAATAAATTGCAGAATCATGTTATTGTTTGCGGGTATGGTCGAAATGGGAAACAAATCGTTTCGGATTTAACGATTTCGGGGCAAGAATATTTAATAATTGAGAATGATCACGAAATTATCTCTGAGGTTATTCATGACGATTGCCACAATTACATTGAGGGAGATGCTACAAATGATGAAACGCTTGTGGATGCAGGAATACATCGCGCAAAAGCCTTAATCTCTACATTGCCGAATGATGCTGGGAATGTATTTGTGGTGCTTACAGCAAGGGAGATGAACAAAAATCTACTCATTATAAGTAGAGCATCAAAAGATTCTACCTATGAGAAATTAAAAATGGCTGGGGCAAATAATGTCGTAATGCCTGATAAAGTGGGAGGATCTCATATGGCTTCTTTGGTAATAAAACCTGACGTAGTAGAGTTTTTTAACCACTTGACAGGACAAGACAATAACATTTCTCTGGAAGAAATTACCTATGACAGCTTACCAAAAGAGTTTAAAAACAAGTCGATTGGTGATTTGCATGTGAGAAAAAGATCAGGAGCCAATATTGTTGGACTAAAAAATAAAGATGGAGAATACGTATTGAATCCATCCCCTGAAACCATCATTACTGAAGGGTCAAAGTTATTCGTTTTGGGAATGCGTAATCAAATTGATGATTTGCTAAAATGGACATGAAGAAGATCCTAGTCACTGGTAGTAATGGATTACTTGGGCAAAAACTCGTACATCAATTAAAGACCAATCCAGAAGTTGAATTAATTGCAACAGCTCGAGGAAAGAACAGAATATCGGATCAATCATCATACAAATTTTTTGACTTAGACATCACGAAAAAAGGGGACGTAGAGAAACTGATTACACAATTAAAACCGGATGTTATAATTAACACGGCTGCTATGACCAATGTAGATGCCTGTGAAGAATTTAGAGAAGCATGTTGGGAGCTTAATGTTGATGCAGTTCAATATTTGGTGGAAGCTTCAGAGAAGAACAATGTTCATTTTATTCACCTATCAACTGATTTTATTTTTGATGGAGAGGATGGTCCTTATAGGGAAGAAGATGAACCCAATCCTTTGAGTTATTATGCCAAATCTAAATTGGCCTCAGAAGAGATTGTAAAAAAAATGAAAAGCCCTTGGTCTATAGTCAGAACAGTTTTGGTCTATGGTCTTGTTGAAGACATGAGCAGATCAAACATTGTTTTATGGGCAAAAGGGGCTTTGGAAAAAGGGCAAACTCTCACCATTGTCAATGATCAATTTCGCACACCTACTTTGGCTGAAGATCTTGCGCTTGGCTGTATACTGATTGCATTAAAAAAAGCAGTGGGTGTGTACCATATATCCGGGAAAGACTATATGAGCATCATAGAGCTTGTGCATAGAGTTGCTAAGCACTATCAGCTCAATGTGTCTGAAATAAAAGAAATTACGTCAGCATCTTTAAATCAAGCTGCAAAACGTCCACCAAGAACAGGCTTTATACTTGATAAGGCAATGCATGAGTTAGGATACCATCCGCATTCATTTGAGGAGGGATTAAAGGAGTTGGACCAACAATTAAAAAGTAACTCTAGCTATCAGCTTTAACTTCAATTTGCTAAAATGATTACCAATTATATTTGTTCGTTTCGTAAAACCATAAACTGTATGAATAAAATTCTAATTCTCTTATTCTGTTTGACTATAGGTCTAAACTCGATTGCTGCAGAATTTACAGCGGAATTGAAAACAGAGAATCCTAGCAGTTCAATCGATGATGGTGTTGCATATGTCCTGACAAATGGTGGAATCCCACCTTTCAGCTATAAATGGTCTAAAAGTCAAACTCCATTAAACTCTAGTTCCTGTGAAGGACTAACTGAGGGATCATCTTTTGATGTAATAGTGACTGATGCAAATGGGGATGAGATAAAACTTGAAGGCAAAGTTGATGTAAGCTCAGGCGAAGAACGAATTAATTCAGTTTTTGTTCCTATCGTTGAAATTATGTCAGATGTCCTATTCTGGGATCCATTTTCATATTTCGGCATGTATGATCCTGTAGTATATAACAATGGAGAAGCGGTTTTGCACCCTAATGGAACAAAACAAGAAAAGGGGATACCATTTATAGTAGTTTGGTTGGTACTTGGCGCAATATTTTTTACTGTAAAAATGAAATTTGTCAACCTAAGAGGTTTCAAGCATGCCCTACAGTTAGTTGCAGGAAAATTCTCTGATCCAAATAAAAAAGAAGAGGGAGAAGTTTCACATTTTCAAGCACTGACAACTGCACTTTCTGCAACCGTTGGTCTTGGTAATATTGCAGGTGTAGCTATTGCTATTTCTGTAGGTGGTCCAGGGGCCACTTTTTGGATGATTGTTGCAGGCCTTATCGGAATGTCTTCCAAATTTGTTGAATGTACTCTAGGGGTAAAATACAGGAGAGTCGGAGAAGTTGGAGAAATCTCAGGGGGGCCTATGTATTATTTATCTGAAGGGTTAAAAAGGAGGAATTTAGGTAGACTAGGCAAGGTGTTGGCCGTAATCTTTGCAATCTTGTGCATTGGAGGTTCTTTTGGAGGCGGCAATATGTTTCAGGCAAATCAAGCATTTGTTCAATTATCATCTACCTTTCCTATGCTTGAGGGAAGCGGTATCTATTTTGGAGTAATTCTAGCAATATTAGTTGGGGTGGTAATAATTGGAGGCATAAAAAGCATTGCGAATGTTACAGATAAGATCGTACCTTTAATGGCAATTCTTTATGTTGGCTTTTCTCTTGTCATAATTTTAATGAATGTAGGGAATATAGGGACAGTGCTTGGTGAGATATACAATGGTGCATTCAATGCTCCTGCGCTTAAAGGGGGCGTTATTGGCGTTTTAATATTGGGTTTCAGGAGGGCTGCATTCTCTAATGAAGCAGGTGTTGGTTCTGCATCAATTGCACACTCCGCCTCAAAAACGAATGAGCCAGTAAGTGAGGGCGTTGTAGCACTCCTAGAGCCTTTCGTTGATACTGTGGTGGTTTGCACCATGACGGCATTAGTTCTTGTATTTACAGGGTTTTCAGAAGGACATACAGATTTAGATGGTGCTGAACTTACCTCTGCTGCTTTTGGAAGTGTATTTCCATGGTTTAAGTTTATTCTGGTGATTGCAATATTCTTGTTTGCTTTTTCAACAATGATTTCTTGGTCTTACTATGGTTTGAAAGCTTGGAGCTATTTATTAGGAGATAGCAAAATCATGGGCAATCTCTACAAAATTATTTTTTGCGCATTTGTAGTAATTGGATCCTCTGTAGGCTTGGGTGCGGTTCTCGAATTTTCAGACTTAATGATATTAGGAATGGCCTTTCCGAACATAATTGGCTTGCTGATTATGTCCAATGAAGTCAAAGAGGATATGATCTCATACTTTGATCGAGTAAAAAGTGGAGCCATTAAAAAATTCAAATAAGTGCTACGCATCTTTTGTTATTTTGCTTTACTCACTCTTTTTTCATGTTCTGATGAGACACAAATTAATCATGTAAGTGGAGTTGTTTTTAAAAATTGCTTTACCCCCCTTGCCAATGAACAGATTTTATTGAAAGCCAAGCTTGCACAAAGCATCACTTCGCCAGATATTCTTGCAGGGGCCACCACCGATGCAAATGGAAATTTTGATTTTACCTATGAACTCAATAAGAACAAAAATGGATTAGGAAACATTCAATTGGTCTCCCAGAACGGATTTTTAACTTTATTTGAAAACCTCAGTTTGAACAAGGACCAGAATTTGACATTGTATCTAGAAAATACCGCAACCATTAATGTAGAATTGGCAGGACAGCGAAACTTTAATACTACAGATACCCTACTTTACAGCACAAATTATTCTCAAAAAAATTATTCGACTATTCAAGCAATCAATGGCACTCTTCAAAATGTAAATGCAAGCTTGCCTAACACAAATGGGTCTTATGTAGATGCAATATTTTTTTACGGCATTGGTTTAGCAGATTTCAACAAGGCCAAAGAAGCCTCTACAATTAAAGATTCTGTATATCAAAACATATCCATCGCTTTGGGGGGGTGTTTTAGAACCGATAGTTTAGTGTTGACCATTGACTAATGAGTGATTTTAAGGAATATTTTAGGTTCAGTTCTTCAGAAAGAAAAGGCATATTGATCCTCATGATACTCATTTTTATGGTGATGTTGGCCAAATGGGCACTTCCTTTTTTTGTAAGTGCTGAAATAGGTCAAAATGCAGATTTACAAGATTTAGTAGCATATGCAGAAAAGCAGATTGAAGATTCTGTCAATACGGACATGATTCAGAAGGGTGAAAAACCCGATAAGAATAAAATGGTGGAGTACTTCAATTTTGATCCAAACGGTCTTTCTGTAGCGAATTGGGAAAAAATGGGTTTAAGCGAGAAACAAGCTGAATCGATTAAGAAATATGAGAAAAAGGGAGGAAAATTTAGAAGTAAGCAAGACCTCAAAAAGATGTACGTAATAACGGAGGAATTTTACAATAAAATTGAACCCTTTATTTTACTTCCTGAAACTCTTATCTTCGAGAATAGCACAAAGAATAATATTATGCGGACACCTCGTTTTGCGAAGATATTTATCAATACTGCTGATAGCGCAGCTTTTGAAAAATTGTATGGAATCGGAGCCGTATTGTCAAGTCGGATTATACGCTACCGGGAGGCTCTTGGCGGATTTTATGATAAGAATCAACTCAAAGAAGTTTATGGTGTTCAGGATTCGCTTTTGAAGCAGTTGGATAGTTTATTGCTATTCGATAGAGTTGAGTTGAAAAAAATCAACATTAACGCTGCAAATGCTGATGAGCTAAAGCGCCACCCTTATATCAATTGGCAAGTGGCCAATTCAATTGTAAAGATAAGGGAGCAGCATGGAGAGTATTTAAGCATTGAGGAAGTTCAAAAATCTAAACTTATTAATGATTCTATTTTTAAAATGATGGAGCCATACCTTAAATATTGATATCATGGATTTAGCTAACAATATTCTCTATATCAAGCCCTTAGGCAATAAGTAATAATCAACACATAAACAATCAATTAGAAAACGAAAGTGTGGTAAGTAGCATGAAGATAGAAAGTTGCGTTTGATAATAATTTGCAATTTTAAAGAAAGATACATAACTTTAACTAGATTTTGTAAAAAAACAATTGAATTATGAGAAAACAACTTTTAATAATATTTTTATTGATAACTGTTAGTGATTTTTATTCCCAAGGTAATGGGATTGCAACTTTCTGCTTCCTTCCAACAGGAGAGTGCTGGGAGGTAGAGCAAGTCAGAAGATATGGTCTAGACTGGGAAAATGCATGTTGTGAACATTTTCATCTAATTAATGAACTTCCAATGTATACGTGTACAGATGATTGTGGAAATCCTGATCCACCTAACGCTTTACAATTACCATCAAATTTTGAGGGAGCTACACCTCATTTTACAATAGGTAATCGGAATGTTTGGATTGTAGAGGATATGCAATTAAGTTTAGATACATACAATAATCAATCTTTAGAATATCAAGATATTAACGCTATGCCAGATTGGAATTGGCTTGATAGCTGTGATAGTGTTTCACATGTAGGTATTGTAATTGATACAAATACTCATGCTATAGTCGAAAGAGTCAATTATTCATCAAGTATTAAATTAATAGACGATCCCGTTAAACGCAAAACTCCTAATGCTGAAATTGAAGCATATAAAGAATTACACCGCAGCATTATGGCTGAACAAAGCGAACAGCGTAGGGCACATTGGGAGAAAAATAAACACTTGTACCAAATACAATTATTTCCTAATCCAGTGAATACAGGAGAATTTGTTTTTTTTGAGACGCTAATAAACGTAAAATCAGTCACATTGTATGATAATAGTGGAAGGCAATTCGATGTAGAATTGAAAAAGGCTGATGAAAATAAATTTTACTTTAGTTTAGAAAGATTAGAGGGGTATGAAGGACTATTGTTTGTAAATGTGCGATCAGTCACAGGTGAAATTTACAAGGTGAAATTAAAGGTACTTAAATGATTGATTAACAGTAATCTTACTAATTTAGAAATAAAATAATGAAATATTTAATTTGTGTTCTCTCTATGTTTTTATTTTCGAAATTGACTGTGCTATCACAAAGTGTCTCCATTGCAACAGTTTGTTCATACACTCAATCTGGAGAAGTACTGGAATGTGATAAATATACGCGATATAAACCTGGGACTAATTTACCTTGGAGAAATGCTTGCTGTGAAGATGTTCCGGTGTCACCTGGTGAAACATGTACAGATGATTGTGAAACAGAAGAATCTGAAATTCAAGTATACGAAGATGATGTATTTATGGGTAGTAATCCAACTTTTTCCATGCCATCTGGTAACTATGTTTGGATATATAGAAATGGTCAATTTTTAACCAATACTTTAGATAGTTCATCTTCAGAGTATTCATTTATGGCTTCATTAAATTATAATAGAATTAACGACGGCACTTCAACTGGATTTTTCGGATTGCAAATCGATTCAATTAGTCATGCGGTTGTAAATAGAGTTTCTGCTCAATTAAGACTCAAGTTTGTTGATAATGAAACTTTAATAGAAGAAAATATAGAGAATATTCATATATACCCAAATCCTATAAGAGCAGGACAACAAATAAATGTAGAACTAACAATTCCAATTCGGAGAATAGATTTATATAATAACATTGGGGAGCTAGTAAGTGTCGATTATCCTATTAACAGCTGTAATGAATGTATTTATAGAATTAGTGTGCCATCAAAATTGTCGAATGGTATTTTTTTTCTCAGAATTCATATGGAAGATGGTAATTCGACCGTAAAGAAAATTATGTATACTAATTAAAACTAAATCTACATTACTAGACCCCAAGCAGATGCGCTTGGGTCTTTTTTTTACCTAAATTATGAGTGTAAAAAAGAAGAGCCTTAAAGCGCAAATTCGATCAACTATAAGAGATGTACACGATTTTCCTAAAAAAGGAATTGTCTTTAAAGACATTACACCTATTCTAGAAAACACCGCACTCACACGTACAATTACATTGGAATTTGTGGCTTCTTTAAAACAGGAGAAAGTGGATGCTATAGTAGGCATTGAAAGCCGTGGTTTTTTCTGGGGCTTGCTCATTGCTCAAGAATTGAAAGTTCCATTCATCCCGGTGAGAAAAAAAGGCAAGTTGCCGTACAAAACAATTTCACATGCTTATGAGTTAGAGTACGGAACTGCTGAAATTGAGATGCATGAAGATGCCATAAAAGAAGGAATGAATGTAATTGTACATGACGATTTATTGGCAACTGGCGGCACTGCATGTGCTGCTGCTGAGCTTGTGTTAAAGCAAAAGGCGAATGTGATTGGCTTCTCCTTTTTGGTAATTTTGACTTTCCTTTTGGGAGAGAAGAAATTGAAGAATTATTCAACCAATGTTAAAGGAATAGTAAGTTATTAATTGACAAACCTATGAATTTCGAAATAACAGAGAATCAACAAATGATAGAGGGCATGGTTAGAGACATGGCTGAGAAGCACATTCGTCCACATGTCATGGAATGGGATGAATCGCAAGTATTTCCAATTGATTTGTTTAAAACCTTGGGTGAAGCTGGTTTGATGGGTGTTTTGGTGCCAACAGAATATGGAGGATCTGGTTTAGGATATCATGAATACATTACTGTAATTACCGAAGTGGCTAAAGTGTGTGGATCAATTGGATTGTCTTTAGCAGCCCACAACTCCTTGTGTACTGGCCACATTTTGGCTTTTGGAAACGAGGAGCAAAAGCAAAAATACTTACCAAAGCTAGCCTCAGCCAAATTCATCGGTGCTTGGGGTCTGACAGAGCCTAATACAGGTTCTGATGCCATGCGCATGAAGTGCACTGCAAAGAAAGAGGGAGAAAATTGGATTTTGAACGGCACAAAGTGTTGGATCACTCATGGGATTTCATCAGATGTTTTTGTCGTCATAGCAAGAACAGGAGAATTGTTGGACTCTAAAGGCATGACGGCTTTTATTGTTGATCGTTCAAATCCTGGGTTAAAAGCAGGGAAAAAAGAGGATAAATTAGGCATGCGAGCATCAGAAACTGCCGAGGTGATCATGGAGGATTGTGTGGTGCACGAGAGTATGGTACTCGCTAAGGTTGGAGAAGGCTTCCAACAAGCCATGAAAGTATTAGATGGTGGAAGGATATCTATAGCAGCACTTTCACTCGGTATTGCCAAAGGAGCCTATGAGGCATCGAAGAAGTATGCAAAAGAAAGAGAACAATTTGGACAAGCTATCGCGAATTTTCAAGCCATCTCTTTTAAATTAGCAGACATGGCAACAGAAATCGAAGCTGCTGAATTACTAACCCATCAGGCTGCCGATCTTAAAAACAATGCTAAGCCAATGACCAAAGAGTCAGCAATGGCAAAATATATGGCATCTGAAGTGAGTGTGAGAGTATCGACGGATGCTGTCCAGATTTTTGGTGGTTATGGTTATACAAAAGAGTTTCCGGTTGAAAAATTTTACCGAGATTCTAAATTGTGTACCATAGGTGAGGGAACTTCAGAAATTCAAAAATTGGTGATTTCAAGAGAAGTTTTAAAGTAATTTTTTGACAATAGACCAGAATTTATACGTCATCAACTCCTCAAGCAGACCAATTATTTGAGCCGGGAGTATCCCATCATTTTTTTAGGCTTTGTTTTCTTCTGATAATTATTTGTAAATTAGTACAATAAATTATCAACTAATCCAACAAGACATGAAAACAAAAAGTCAAAAAATTAACAAGAGGCCAAAAGCTTCTACAGCAAAAGAAATCTCAATAAAGTATTTCTTCTTTATTTCATTATTCATTGGTTGTGCATATCTAAGTGCGCAAGTACTGCCGGGTCCAAAAGTAGATTGGAAAAGGGAAGATTGGAGCAATTTGGATTGGAGCGGCTTACCTCAATCCCAAGACAACAGCGGCGATGATTGGTGGTACAAACACACCAAATTGTACGACCAAGGCGTTCATGTGGGATATATTGGCGTAGGATACGGCACTTGGGATGATGCAAGCGTTATCTTGAATTCGCAGAACTTTTGTTATGAATACACAGGTGCTTTAAAAACGAGCTATGATTGCCATGATTTTGAAACTTCTACCGATCAAAGGGGCATGTTTAATCAGGTGGCGGCAAGATACGATCTCGATGGGAACATGGTATGGTGTAAACGTTACAATGAAGGTTCGTTCTTCAATGTTTACCAAGACAGTCAGGAAAATATATTGCTTATAGGAGAAACGAAGTATGCAAAAAGCACAAGCGGTGCTGCAATTGGCTATAATCCAACCTCAACTAACCCAAGCGGCACTACCATTTCGTGTACAGCGACCTCAGATTTTAACAAAAAGTTGAATATCATTAAAATCGATCTTGACGGACTAATCAGCTGGAATTTCAATTATGGCATTACCGATGCTACTGCTACAAACTGGAAAACAGAAGTGTCTGTCGGAAATTCGATTATTGAGTACGATGGAGGGTATCGAGCTATTGGAAGTACGAACGACAATCAATCTGGCGGTATAGGATTAGGTTTGATGTTGCAATTGGATCTTAATGGAGTACTAAGCGGAACTCCCGGAAAACAAACTTATACCTTTAGTCATCCTACTCGTCCTCACAATTATCGAAATGTAAGCTTTAGAGATATAAAAGTGAGCAGCAATGGTCATATAGCAGTTACTGGTGTTGCACTTGATCATCAGGCTGGAGCTAACATTGACCAAGATGCGCTTATCGTACATTTTGACGGGACTAACCCAGTAAATTCGTTTACAGTTGCGGACACCGTAAAAATTGATGCTTGGACATCCAAACTTGTATCGCCCCCCGCTCCACACGGTGATTTGGCAAAGACTTTATTTTTGGAATACATTAGTGCGATTGACGCCTTTGCGGTTCCTGTATTTAGTGGAGATCTTGCCGCAGGTGGTAATTCGGGGGATGCGGAAGTGGAAATACGTTTTTATGCAAGCGATTTTAACCCCCAGGCGCAGTTGCCGTCAACAATTACTGCTGGGGATTATATTGCTTTTGATTTGCAGATGGGCATTGTTGAAGTAAGCGGAGGTTTTGCTACGGTAAGTTCCAAACAACCCGGTCCGGCACCTGCTTTTAATGCGAATATTGATGCACTGGTAGCACAGCGTTTTCCTGGGCACGATCCAGTTGCGAACCCCAATGGTGAAACTTGTCCGCTCTTGGATCCAAACAATGCCTCCAGATCAAACAATGCCATCAGGTACTGGAATACCGATGCAAGTGTCGCCAAATACAAAATTACAACAGTTCCGCTTGCTGTAAATAAGGTCTGGGAAAGAACCTTTGATTTTGACAACAAGCCAAGAGAAGCTTACCCTGGAGACATTAAACAACAAGAATGCCTCTACAGCATTGTAGAAGACGATGTTAGCGGAGCCCTTTCCATTGCCGGCAATACATCTAGCAACATCGATGACAGCTATATTGCCAAATTGTTTCACGACGATTGTATCGCTTTATCCTATGACGAAAAAGACCTAAGCGACCACATCATTGACATCAACAGCAACACCACTTGGAATACCAATAAAACGGTACTTGGAGAAGTGCGCATCAAATCCGGAAATACCCTTACCATTTCTGGAGCAAACACCACCATTTCCATGTCGGATGAAAAATTGACGGGCACACTTTCTTTCATTACCGTAGAAAAGGGAGCAAAACTTATTGTCGATGCTGCTACCATCACCAGGGACAGCCGTTGTCTCAATTCCACCTGGAACGGCATTCGCATTCTTGGCGACAACAGTTTGTCTCAAAATCCACCTTCCAACCAAGGGGTTTTAGAGTTGCGAAATGGTGCATTGATCGACCATGCCATGTATGCCATATCATTCGGAGAAGGCACTTGGACGGATTTTGGAGGAATTGTAGATGCCAAAGACGCCACTTTTCGCGTTTACCGCAGAGGAGTGGAGTTGATGTCTTACCCTTTTACCAATACCAGCACCTTTGAGCGCTGTACCTTTGAGTATGTAAACTCCATTACTGAATCTCCTTTGCCATTGATTACGGCTTGGGACAATCGTGGGGTGAGATTTATCGGCTGCAGCTTTGCGGACAACAGCGGTTTAAACGAATACAGCGAATATTCTGCCAACGGTATATTTTCCATAGATGCTGCCTATGAAGTATTGCCAGGCTGCAGCACAAGCACTGTTCCTTGCCCAGCAAATGAAATTATCAGAAGCAGCTTTAGCAAGCTCAATCAGGGCATTTATGCCACAGGAAGTGCCGGAACCCAAAGTGTGGGTGTAGAAGCTACAGATTTTATAGACAATGCCATTGCCATGCGGATAGAAGGCCTAGACCATGTGCGTTTTGTAAACAATAAAATTGAAAACGGTGGTCTGGTAAAGAATGGATACCGGTTTTCTGAACCTTTATATACACATCAGATTGGTTTTTTTGCCAATAAGGCAAAAGGCTTTGAAATTGAACAAAACGAATTTGAACAAACGGGTACTGCCGAACCAACTCTGGGCGTACACATTAAGGATGCAGGTACACAAGCAAATGAGGTCTTTT
>PAVT01000069.1 GCA_002713165.1 Verrucomicrobiota bacterium | reverse complement strand
TAACCCGTTGTGCATTTGAGAAAAATGAAATAAAAAAGTTGTCCATTGCCTAAAAAAGGCGTATATTTAATTGAATTACAAATACTTAAATACATGAACAACTTTATTGAAAATTACCAATTAATTCTTAATCATTTGCAGAAGTTTGATTTTGACTTCATTCCATTGAGACAAATAAGAAAGCCAAAACTTAGTAATTTGGAACTAATTGCTATGAATTTAACGGCTGAATATTTAGGTATAGATTCAGAATGTCAGCTTTTTAGAACTATTAGGAAGAGTTCTTTAGAGGGAAAAATTGAACGCAGCGTGTATAACAGACGAAAGCGGTTTTTATTCCCGCAAATTGAAATGATCCGTAAGAGGCTTGCTTTTTCCTTCAATGAAAATGAGGAATACTTTATTATCGACAGTATGCCGGCAGAAGTTTGTAAAAATGCTCGAGCATCAAGAAGTAAAATATGTAAGGAATCGGAGTATTCAGCTCCCGACAAGGGCTATTGTGCTTCACAAAAAATGTACTTCTATGGTTATAAAATTCATGGAGTTTGTTCGGTTCAGGGAGTTTTTCAAAGTATTGATATTACGCCTGCTTCCGTACACGATATTCATTACTTGAAGGAAATAAATTATAGTTATGCTAACTGCACTTTATTAGGCGATATGGGCTATCTGTCCGCTAAATATCAGCTAAATTTATTTCAAACTGCTAATATTAGACTGGAAACTCCAATGAGAAAAAATCAATCTAACCTTCGAAAACAACCTTATATTTTTAGAAAAAGTAGAAAGAGAATTGAAACGCTATTTTCTCAGCTCTGTGATCAATTTATGATTCGTAGAAATTATGCGAAATCTTTCGCAGGATTTAAAACTCGCATACTGTCTAAAATAACCTCCATGACATTGATTCAACACCTAAATAAATTCGTTTTTGAAAGACCTATCAATAATTTAAAAGTTAATCTCGTCTAAATGCACAACGGGTGTCAGATATAAATTTTTAGCATTCACAATTCAAATATTAATTAAAAGGCACAATATAAATGGGTTACGTTTTATTTTGTATATTCACAAAATGTGGTTGTATTTAACAATCAATACATTAGTGTAAAATGGTGAGAATTTGCGATAAAATATCAATCGGTCGTAACCTAAATATTATAAGGGAGTTAAGAGGAAAGACACAATCAGAAGTCGCAAAACAGCTTGGGATTTCGCAACAAGCCTATAATGCTATTGAGCAAGGAAAGTCAAATCTTTCATATTTAAGAGCGATAAGTCTGTCTAGGATTTTATCCTTTGATTTGGCTTTTCTTGCTATGGATAATTCCAATCTCTTTAACAGTATCTTGAAAAAAGCAAACTAAAAAAAAACATCTCGTGAACTACTTTTAACAGAACAAACTCAAAATATTCAAGAACTAAGCCTGAAAATTGACCTTCTTTTAAAGTCATTTAAACACTAGTTGTTTCCAACTGTTAATTAAATCGAAAATGCATCAATGCATTACTTTGATGCCTAATTTTGAACAAATTTTAAAACTGAAGATATGTATCCAGAAGAATTGGTAGCCCCCATGAAGGAAGAATTGACGACCGTAGGATTTGATGAATTAACTACGGCAGCAGAAGTAGATGCGGCCCTTGCCCCAGAGAGTGGCACCGTATTGGTCATGGTCAACTCTGTATGCGGTTGTGCCGCAGCCAATGCACGTCCTGCCGTCATCCATGCGTCTAAGCACGCTAAAACACCCAGCCGTTTAACCACCGTATTTGCAGGCGTAGATGCTGAGGCGGTTGCCCAAGCACGCAATTACATGTTGCCTTACCCTCCATCTTCGCCTTCCATTGCCTTGTTCAAGGACGGCAAATTGGTGCACTTTATTGAGCGTCACCACATCGAAGGAAGGCCTGCAGACATGATCGCAGAAAACCTTACAGCAGCCTTTGACGAGCACTGTTAAACCAAGAAATATCCAATGAAAAGGGAAAGCATTGCTTTCCCTTTTGTTTTCGCCGAAGTTCAGGACGTATTTTTTAACTCAAAACTGTTTGCAGTAAAGAAAATTAGTTCTAACTTCGCAGCCCCTTTTTTGGGGACTAATTTATACGTACAGAAAAAGCAGCATAAGCAGTGGATACATTAAGTTACAAAACAAAGTCAGCCAACAAAGCCAGCGTTGAGAAAGCATGGTTTGTGGTAGATGCAGAAAATGAAGCCCTAGGGCGTTTGTCTTCTAAGGTCGCGAAAATTGTTCGTGGCAAGCACAAAGCCTACTTTACACCGCATGTAGATTGTGGAGATCATGTGATCGTCATCAATGCAGAAAAGGTAAGGTTGACAGGTGACAAAATGAACAGCAAAACGTACATTTCTTACAGTGAGTATCCAGGTGGTCAAAAATCCATTACTGCAGCTGATTTGTTGAAAAAGAAACCTACTGCATTGGTAGAGAGAGCCGTGAGAGGGATGTTGCCAAAAAATAGATTAGGAAGAGCCTTGTTTGGCAATTTGCATGTGTTTGAAGGAACAGAGCATGGATTTGAAGCGCAAAAGCCAACGGCATTAAAATTGGACACAATTAAATAATATGGAAGTTATAAATACCCTAGGAAGAAGAAAAAAATCAATTGCTCGTGTGTATTTGAGCAAGGGGAAAGGCAACATTACCATCAACGGTAGAGATGCCAAAGAGATTTTGCCTACAGTACATCTTCAGTACCGTTTGCAACAGCCATTTGTGCTTACTGGAACAGAAGGGAAATACGATGTAAAAGCCAACACCAAAGGTGGCGGCTTGACTGGGCAGGCAGAAGCCATCCGATTGGCAGTTTCCAGAGCCTTGGTAGAAATCGATGCGGAGAACAAAGCGATCTTGAAAAAAGACGGTTTGATGACACGTGACCCTAGAATGGTGGAAAGAAAGAAACCAGGTCAAAAGAAAGCAAGAAAGAAATTCCAGTTCAGCAAGCGTTAATCGTTTGTTTCGAATGCGAACTATAAATCAATTTTATAAAATAAAGAGCAACATTACAGCATGTAGTGTTTAGTATCTAAATTGCAGAGACTGAAGAAATTCGCTACTCTGCAATTGTTTTTTAACGAATGTAAACACAAAAACAATGAGTAAAGTAGATCAAAAAGAACTATTGCAAGCAGGTGTACATTTTGGACACTTGAAAAGAAAGTGGCACCCAAAAATGGCTCCCTACATTTTTATGGAGAAAAACGGGATCCACATCATCGACCTAAACAAGACCACTGTAAAACTAGAAGAGGCTGCCAATGCCATGAAGCAAGTGGCCAAATCTGGCAAGAAGATCTTGTTCGTCGCCACCAAAAAACAAGCAAAAGACGCTGTAGAAAGCAGGGTACGACCCACACAAATGCCTTATGTGACTGAGCGTTGGCCTGGGGGCATGTTGACCAACTTTGCCACCATCCGCAAGGCGGTGCGCAAAATGTCAATGATTGACAACATGATGAAAGACGGCACTTTTGACGTATTGTCAAAAAGAGAGCGTTTGCAGATTACACGTCAAAGAGCAAAATTGGAGCGTGACTTAGGAAGCATCGCTGACCTGAACAGATTGCCTTCAGCCCTTTTCGTGGTAGACATCAAAAAGGAACACATTGCTGTAGCGGAAGCGCGCAAGTTGAACATCCCTACTTACGCCATCGTGGATACCAATTCTGATCCTACTTTGATTGACTTCCCTATTCCAGCGAATGACGATGCAGCAAAGTCCATCGACAAGGTCTTGGAATATGTGACTGCAGCGGTTGCAGAAGGATTGGAAGAAAGAAAAATGGAAAGAGAGAAAAACAAAGCTTCTGTTGCCAAAGGTCAAGAAAAGAAAGAAGCCGAAGCAACTGAAGCAGTTGCGGAGAAAACAGAAGAAAAAGCAAGTTAAATTATTTACATTTAAAAAGATAGATAATGTCAAAAATTACTGCCGCAGAGGTCAACAAGCTAAGAAAGCAAACTGGTGCGGGAATGATGGATTGCAAAAAGGCTTTGGTTGAAGCCGAAGGAGATTTCGACAAAGCCATTGAAATTCTCAGAAAGAAAGGTCAAAAAGTAGCAGAGAAAAGAAGTGACAGAGAAGCCAACGAAGGTGTGGTCATCGCTGGCACCAATGAGTCCAACGACTTTGCTGCCATCCTAACATTGAGCTGCGAGACAGACTTCGTTGCCAAAAACGAGGAATTCGTAGGGGTTGCAAAACAACTCTTGTCCATTGCCTTGAATGAGCGTCTTGGAAGTTTGGACGAATTGAAAGCTGCCAATTTTGAAAACGGCCTTAGCGTAGAAGAAAAGATCACTGAGCAAGTAGGAAAAATCGGCGAGAAAATCGAAGTTTCTGAATTGGCCACCGTGGCTGCCGACAGCGCAATTGCCTACAATCACCCAGGCTATAAAACAGCCACCATTTTGGGATTGAACAAAAATTCTGAAGAGGTTGCTGCAGCCGGCAAGAATGTTGCCATGCAAATTGCTGCAATGAACCCCATTGCTGTGGATGTAGACGGTGTAAGCGAAGAGATCAAAGCAAGAGAATTGGAAATTGGCAGAGAGCAAGCACTGAAAGAAGGAAAACCAGAGCAAATCTTGGACAAGATTGCGCAAGGTAAATTGCAAAAGTACTACAAGGAAAACACCTTGCTCAACCAACAATACTTTATCGACAACAAACAATCTGTAGGAGATTATTTAAAATCGATCGACAAAGAACTCACCGTCACTGATTTCAAACGCGGTTCATTGGTTTAAAATTTAAAAAGAGAGAATATTTATTCTCTCTTTTTTTTGTCCAAATTTGAAGCATCCTAAACACACTCAAAAAATGAATTACAAAAGAATTCTACTAAAGTTAAGCGGAGAAGCCTTGATGGGAGAGAAGAACTTCGGCATCGACCACGACCGCCTCAACATGTATGCACAAGAGATCAAAGAGACTGTAGAAGCAGGAGTAGAAGTGGCCATTGTGATCGGTGGAGGAAACATTTTTAGGGGAATTCAAGCGGTGAATGGAGGCATAGAACGAGTGCAAGGCGATTATATGGGCATGTTGGCCACCGTCATCAACAGCATGGCACTGCAGTCTGCCTTGGAAGAATTGAATGTGTATACACGATTGCAGACCGCCATCAAGATGGAACAAATCGCTGAGCCTTACATTCGTCGAAAAGCAGTGCGCCATTTGGAGAAAGGCCGCGTGGTGATTTTTGGCGCAGGCACAGGCAATCCATATTTTACAACAGACACTGCCGCAAGTTTGCGTGCCATAGAGATTGAAGCCGACGTCATCTTGAAGGGAACCAGAGTGGATGGCATATACGATGCAGATCCTGAGAGGGATGAAACAGCCACCAAATACGAAAAGATCTCCTTTACGGAGGTGTACGAGAAAGGACTCAATGTGATGGACCTTACTGCCTTCACGCTTTGCAATGAAAATAAATTGCCCATCATCGTCTTTGACATGAACAAGGAAGGCAATTTAAAGAAGGTGGTTGCTGGCGAAACAGAAGTTGGCACATTGGTTGAATTTTAAAACGCCCTTTTGCTTAATTTCATCATTCAAAAATTTACCTATGGAAGAGGACATTGATTTGATCTTAGACACGACCAGAGAATCCATGGAAAACTCTTTGGATCACTTGAACAAGGAATTGACCAAGATTCGAGCAGGAAAAGCAAATCCAAGCATGTTGGATGGCATCATGATCGATTATTATGGTGCAATGACACCATTGGCACAGGTAGCCAATGTGGGCACTTTGGATGCACGCACGATTACGGTTCAACCATGGGAAAAGTCTACGTTAGAACCCATAGAGCGTGCCATCATCAATTCAAATTTGGGCTTAAATCCTCAAAACAATGGGGAAATGATCATCATCAACATTCCACAATTGACTGAAGAGCGCCGATTGGCCCTTGTAAAGCAAGCCAAGGCCGCAGTAGAAGATGCCAGGGTTGGTATTCGCAATGCGCGCAGAGAAGCCAACGACGAAGTGAAAAGCCTTCAGAAGGATGGCTTGTCAGAAGATCGGGCCAAATCAATCGAGGAAGAGGTTCAGAAAATCACCGACGGCTTCAATGCCAAGGCCGATAGAATCATGGAGGCCAAAGAAGCAGACATCATGAAGGTCTAACTATAGACGCTCTGCCAAAGTATATTTCCTGCCCTCATTCAAAGCTTTCAGGTAGTCCATAAGCGGAGCAAAATAGTCTGCCATAGCTTTGGCGCTCATGCCTTCCCCCAGTTTTTCCTCAAGGTCTTTTTTCCAATCTACATTGGCCCCCTTCACCATCAAATTTTTCAGAAAGTCTCCCGTAGCCTTGCTTCCGTAATAATTCGTGGCATGCGGATCTTGCTTTAAAATCTTTGTTGCAATGTGCTGATGAAACTGAAACAGCAAGATGTTAGACATGGCATAATCATAATACTGGGCTGCATCATTGTTGATGTGGGTCTTTGAAGCAGCATCGCAATACTCCTCTCCACGTGTCGTTGGAGGCACAATTCCTTGGTACTTCTTTTTGAGTTCCCACCATCTTTTGTTGTAGGCATCTACGGGCAGATTGTTGGCATACAACGCATGCTCAAACTGAGTCATGACGCCTGCCCCCCATGGAATCAACACGACAAAGTCTAAAGCTTCTGACAGCAACAATTGCATTTGATTCAGTTCTGCCTCTTCGCTGAGCAAGCCTCTGTCTACCAAAAATGGTTTTTGCAAAGCCGCCAATCCTATTAGGCTACCCATGGCTTCATGGTAGGCGCGATTTGCACCCCCTCGCAAGACCAAAGGCACATCAGGATTGGAGTAGGTCATGTAATAATAGATGTGTCCCAACTCATGCAAAGTGGTTCCCCACCATTCTGTGTTGGGCACAATACTCATCAAAGAACGCACATCTTTGTCGAGGTCCAGGTGCCAGGCTGAAGCATGCGAATTCTTCTTGTAATCGGCATCTTTGGGTGCAGGATACAAGCTAGATTGCGTGTAGAAACTTTCAGGAAGCGCTTCAAAGCCTAAGCTTTGGTAGAAGGCTTCTCCTTCTTTGACAATCCATTCGGCTCCTTTGGCTTCCAATTCACTGTCTAAATCAATGCCTTCAATTTCAACCATGGCGCCCCATTCTTGGCCCCATTTATTGGTCAGCCAATGGGCTGGGATAAAATCAGGCACCTCTTGGCCATATTTGGCGGCCAATTCATAGCGTGCCCACGTATGCAATTCTCTGTACAATGGCCAGAGGTCTTTGATCATGGATTCACAGCTAGCGATCAACTCTTCTTTACTCATTCCATAATCCGAAACCTGATAATCAAAGTAGTCTTCATAACCCAATGCTTGCACCGATTGATTTCTCAGCTGCTGAAGATTTTCGAGACCCGCTTTGAGGGTAGCACCTACTTCCTTGCTTGCTTCCCAAGCTTTTAGTCGTTCATTGAGGTTGAGGGAATTTTTCAGGATAGCATTGATCTCATTGCCGTCGATGGCTTCCCCATCCATGGTCATCTGGTAACCGAAAAGCATTTCTACTTGTTTTGTTTCAGCGGCAATGCGTTCCTTCACAACATCTTCAACAGTGGATGGATTGTTTCCGGCATTGTACAAAATGGCTTCCAATTGCTTTATTTGCGTAGCATTCAATGCTTCGGCCTTTTCCAAATAGGAGGTGCTTTTTTTAATGTTTTCTTCACTGCCCATAAATGCCGCCAAGGCTTCTTCAGCTTGCGCTGCTTTTTTGCTTGTCATCGTATCCCCTTCAACTATGTGGGTATTCAACTCCCATTGTGCTTTGGCCGACGCATAGTAAAGGCCTTGGATTTCAGTGTTGTATTCCTCTAGGAAAGTGACCACCTCATGGTTGAGCGAATCCTCTACATAGTTTTCAGGCTTCGATTTTTCAGCGGTGTTGCAGGCCATAAGGCAAATGCAAAGTGCTGTGGGGAGAAGAGTTTTATACATGTTTGGAGGGTTTAGATGGAGCATAGAACAGCTGCTAATTTAATCAAGGATTTGGAACAATGCGATAGATGCCTTTTCCCTCTACCGCAATGTAGAGGTAACCATCATCCGCTTGCCGAACATTTCGAACACGGCCGATGTTTTCAAACAATTTTGTGCGATTAATGACTTGGAGGTCCTCGATTCCCAGCCACTCTAAGTAGCCAAATTTCAATGAGCCTACCAAGAGGTCTCCTTTCAATAGCGGGTATTTGTCAGAGCTTACAAAGGTCATTCCGCAGGGAGCAATGGAAGGAATCCAGTAATAAGTTGGGGGCTCCATCCCAAGCATAAACTGTTTGTCGGTTATTTTGGTCCCGTCATAATTCTTCCCAAAGGTGACCTTGGGCCAACCGTAATTTTTGCCTGCTTTTAAAATGTTGATTTCGTCACCTCCTTTTGGACCGTGCTCATGAATCCATATTCTTCCTGTGAGAGGGTTTATGGCCATGCCCTGAGGGTTTCTATGTCCGTAGCTATAAATGGCTTTCTTCGCACCTTCAACAGCGTAAAATGGATTGTCCTCCGGAACTGTACCATCGTCCTTTAAACGGTAAATTTTCCCTCCATCTTTTTGAATGTTTTGCGGGTTTTCATCCCGTTTGAACCGATCACCAATCGAAAAGTACACATAGCCATTGCGATCGAATTCAATGCGTGAACCCCAATGGGCGAAGGCATCGGTATTCGGGCTGGCTTTGTACAACACTTCATGCTCTTTAAGACTATTTTTCTGCAGTTTGGCGCGCATGATGGCAGTATTGGCTCCACGGCCTTCGCCCTCATCAGAGGCATAGGTGAAATATATCCAACCGTTTTCCTCGTAATTCGGATGCAATTCGATGTCCATCAATCCTCCCTGACCAATGACCACCGATTTAGGGGGGTTGCTGATGCGTTTACGTTCTCCCTCTTTGAATAAAATGAGCGTGCCACTTTTTTCTGAAATGAGGATGCTTCCATCGGGCAGAAAAGCCATTCCCCAAGGATTGGCAAGATCGCCAACGATAAGCTCTAATTTATAAAGCTCTTTGGCTGGTTTACTGATGGATTTAAGGGTGTATTGTCCCTGGCTTGGGCATGCAATAAGCAGGAGAAAGAAAAGTCCCGTTGTGCTGATATATCCCTTCATTTTATTCTGCAATGATCCAATCAATTTCTTTGTCCCAATTGGCACGGATGTCGATTTTTTGCTTTAGAATGATGCATTTTTCGGCCTGTTGTCTTTCCAAGAATCGGCCACTGTCCCAGGTGAAGTTCTGGTTTTCGTCGAAGACAATTTTAAGGCCGTATTGGCCCGGCCTCAGATGTTCAAAGGTGGTTGTCAATGATGACGTAAAATCCTCTCTCAACACTTTCCCATTGGCATCGGTGAGCTGCAGTATGCGGTTGCTGGCAACAGTAGTATCCAGTTTTACAATCAGTCGGCCATAGTCTGCAGCCTTGTCAAAGGCAATTTCTGTACTTATAGTGTCGGTAGTGCGGCCATAGACATCCGTGACTGCTCCTGGCAAAATGGTCAGTTTGTAGGTACTGTCTTCTTTGCGTTTAAAGTCGAGTCGGAGCGTTTGAGTATTTGGAGGTCCAATTTGCGTACTGAACGAGATGGCTTTCCCGTCTAAACGTGTCAAGGTCATTTTGTCCTCGTCTACTGCAGTCAAGTCAAGTGGAAAGTTGAATGCAATGGGTACAGAGCGGAAGTAGGGATAGGTTTCATTGAATTTATCATCGACTTTTAGTTTTTGGCCTTTGGGCAAGCTGTCGAGCTCAAACGATAAGGTGTCCTTGAAATCCTCCCCTATGCTCACTATGAGTGCAAACTCTTGGTCGGTGTTTTGCGACCACCATATAAGCAGACTGTCTTTTTGGAGGCCGTATTCGAAGTGTTTCAATTCAGGTCCATTCTTGGACAATGGTTGAAAGCCCACAGGATTTTGCCATGCTTTTTTAAATTGAACAATCAGCAATGGCCCATTGGTGCTGACCTTTTCCACGAATTGCTTTTGGTTGTCCTCGGCAAAGGCGAACAATTCAATGTCTGTCTTGGTGGAGCCGATTGAAAGCACTTCCGAAGCAAAGGCAATTGCTTCATCCGGACGATCAAAAAGGTAATTGTCGTTGCCATCTTGAAGCGCAAAAATTACATAGGTGCCTTTGCCAATGTTGGTAATGCTAAAGTTTCCATCCTTGTCGGTTTTGCCGACATAATCTGGCAAAGACTGAATGGGAAGAGAGTCAAATGCATTGCCACGGTACAATTGCACATTAAAACCTTCCTGAGGTTCAAGGTCGAAAGCATCCAAGATGTTTCCTGAGATTGATAGGCTGTCCACGGCCTCTCCAGTGGAGAAAATGTATTTAAAGTCTTCTACGGGATTTTGTTCAGTGATGTCTACGATGGCGCTTCCGAAATTGATCACATAGGTCGTATTTGCTTTTAAGGTATCCTCAATGTCTACGACTAAGCTTTTTCCCTTGATCCTGCTTTTGAGCTCATGTTTTAGGGGCGGAGAAACCAGCAGTTGTTTATTGAGGTTTCTCAGTTTGATGAACTCATCGAATTCAATGGAGAAAGATTTTTCGGTAAAGTTCGATTGGCCAATGGGGGGTTGCGCCTCTATAATTTCGGGCGGACTGCTGTCTTTTTCCCCTCCTGTGGGTGCAACTACTTGAGCACAAGAGAAGGAGAGCAGGACGAGGAGAATGCCCGTGAATTTTTGTTGAACAAGATTCAAAGTAGAGCAGCTATTTGGTTGGCAATCATTTCAAGGTGTTCTTTGTCTACCGCAGAAAAATCATTGAGGGTGTCACTGTCCACATCCAACAACAAAACAACCTTGTTTTCTTTCATGATCGGAACAACGATTTCTGACTTACTTAGTGGACTGCATGCAATGTGGTCATCAAAAGCATGCACATCAGGAACAACAATGCTCTCTTGGCTTCGGTATGCTTTTCCACACACTCCTCTTGAAGGGTCGATTCTTGTGCAGGCCACCGGACCTTGAAAAGGACCGAGCACCAATTCTTTGCCATCAAAACGATAAAAGCCTACCCAGAAAAAGTTAAAGCTAGATTTTAATGCAGCAGCCACATTTGCCATATTGGCCACGAGGTCATCCTCACCCTCCAACAATGCCTTGATTTGTGGCAAGAGGGATTGGTACTTTGCACGTTTTTGTTTTTCTTGATCGATGAGTGTTTCCATTGGTCGCCGTAAATTTAGCTAATATGTACAGGCTATGCTTAGAAAACTTAGCTTCAATCCGTCGACATTCAACAGCGTCAACCCACAACTTTCAGCAGTCGCTCCAGTGGTGACTACATCATCCACAAGCAGTACATGTTTGTGCTTTAACTTGTCTGTTGTGGTAACTTTGAAGGCTGTCGCTACATTTTGCCATCGTTCAAAGCGTGACTTGCGCGTTTGAGATGCGCTATTGGTGTCTTTTATGATTGAGGTGTTCAACACCTCCAATCCAGTCACCTTGGCAATGCCTTCTGCAATGAGATCGCTTTGATTGTAACCTCTAATTTTTACCTTTTTTGGGTGAATTGGCAAAGGCACTATGGCCTCAATGCCTTCAAAGAAATTGTAATCGAGGAGTTCAACAGCAGCGAGTTCTCCCAAGTTTAGTCCTATACTAGAAACACCTTTGTATTTTAGATGATGCAACAAGGATTGTAGTTTTCCTTGTTTTTCAAAACGCAAAAAAGCAGTAGCACGTTCCAACTGCAATCGACCTTTGAAAATTTTTTCTACTGGATTGGGATGATTTTTTGATTGCATGACTCTTGGCAGAGCTATACGACAGTTTAAACAAATGTCCTCCACTTTTTCATGAATGGGCTTTTCGCAAGCAAAGCACATTTTTGGGAATAGTAGGTTTGTCAAATGGTTGATCATCCACTAAATTTAACACTATCTTTGCGAATATGGAAAAGAAAGATACGCAGCATAGTTCTGCAAATCAAGAGTTAAGGCTGAAACGCACAAACAAAGTGCTGATCGCCATCATAGTGTTATTGTCCATTGTATTGGGCATCACTTTTTGGCAATTTTTCGAATTGCGAAAGGACATGTCTGAGCGTGGGACTGAAATTGAGTTGCTGAATAATGAACGCGGAGAGTTGGAAGAAGAGCTCACAGATATGCTGAATGAATTGGATTCTATGGAGACAGACAATGATTCAATGAAAATGGAATTGTCAAATCGAAAAAACGAAATAGAGGAGCTGTTGGCAAAAGTAAAGGACAAAGATTTTGCGATCTATAAGTTGAAAAAAGAGACGACTACCTTACGAACGATCATGAAAGGCTATGTGGTTACCATTGATTCTTTGAACACGCTAAATGTTGGATTGAGAAAGGAAAACCAAGAGGTAAAAACAACGCTGAATCAAGAGCGGAGGAGGTCCAAAGAGCTAGTCAAATCAAATGAAAACTTGTCAAGTAAAGTGGCATTGGCAAGTAGACTCGATGTCGCGGATGTTGAGGTGTTTGGTGTACGTGTAAGGCGGGACATGACTGGGAAAGAAACAGACAGGGCACGAAAAACAGACAAGATCCGGGTGTGTTTTACGTTGAGGGAAAATAAAGTAGCCAAGGTGGAAAAGAAAACACTTTATCTCCAAATTATAGCTCCTGACGGCCAATTTCTATTGTCTGAAGATGGGGAGGAGGGCAAGTTTGAATTCAATGGCAAGAACAGCTATTACACCGACAAAATGGTGGTCAGTTATGACCAATCCGCGCAAAAGCTTTGCCTAGATTGGCAAAAGCCCGACGACAATTACGTTGTTTTAGCAGGAAGCTATAACATTGCATTGTTCGCAGAAGATTATGAGATGGCCTCCACAACACATTCTTTAAAATAAAAAAAGCCCCATTGGGGCTTTTTTTGTTCTACGTTTCAGATTTTTATCCGTTCAAGGCCTCAGCCCCACCAACAATTTCTAATATTTCATTGGTAATGGATGCTTGACGTGCCTTGTTGTACACCAATTTAAGGTCTGTTATCAATTCGGTAGCATTGTCTGTCGCTTTGTGCATTGCAGTCATTCTAGCTCCATGCTCAGAAGCATAAGAGTCCAAGATGGCTTTGTACAAATGCAATTTCAACGATTTAGGCATCAATTCGCCAATGATAAACTCTTTTGATGGTTCAAAGATGTAATCAGTACTTTGATTGCTGTTTTCCGTTTCATCCTGTTCCGAAGGTAAAATGGGCAGCATTTGTTCTGTTCTAACTTTCTGAACAGCTGCATTCACAAACTCATTGTACACAAGAATTACCTGGTCAAATTGTTTGTAAGCGAACGCATTCATAATTTTTTGAGCCACTTTCGATACTCGCTCATAGGTTAAATCATCAAAGATTTTATCAAGCTTTGAAGGTAAGGTAGTTCCTTTGATATTGTACTCCGTATTTTTAAAGAAATCATCTGCCTTTTTACCAACTGCTAACACAGTAATTCTTTTCTCTTTGTGCTCTTCAATTAAGCGTTTGGTCTCTTTGATGATGTTGGAGTTAAAGGCTCCTGCCAAGCCTCTATTAGATGTAATCGGAATCAAAAGAACTTTATTGACTTCACGGTTTTCAGTGTATGCTCCAACCGCATTTCCTTCAGCACTTTCGCTTAAATTACCCAACAATTCTTTGAGTTTATTGGCGTAAGGGCGCATTTGAGTAATGGCATCTTGAGCACGACGAAGTTTCGCGGCTGAGACCATTTTCATTGCGGAAGTAATCTGTCGGGTTGAACTGACCGATGATATTCTATTTCGTATTTCTTTTAAATTCGCCATAACGATCGAATGGTGTTTTCAGATTAAGCGTAAGCCGCTGTAAGTTCTTCGGAAACTTTTTCCAACACAGAGGTTTCAGCATCTGTATACTTTCCAGCCCTTAGTGCATCCAAAGTATCACGATGTTTAGCATTCATGTACTCAAGGAACTCTAATTCAAATTTCTTTACCTGATCTACAGGTACATTCCTTAACAATCCCTTAGTACCAAGATAAATGATCGCTACTTGCTCCTCCACTGACATTGGAGAGTTTTGAGCTTGCTTCAAGATTTCAACGTTTCTTGCGCCTTTATCAAGTACTGATTTAGTCGCAGCATCAAGGTCAGAGCCAAACTTAGAGAAGGCTTCCAATTCTCTATATTGTGCTTGATCTAGCTTTAAGGTACCTGCAACTTTTTTCATTGACTTAATCTGTGCAGCACCACCAACCCTAGAAACGGATATCCCTACGTTAATGGCAGGTCTTACACCGGACAAGAACAAGTTAGATTCCAAGAATATCTGTCCATCCGTAATTGAAATTACGTTGGTCGGAATGTATGCAGATACATCACCAGCTTGCGTTTCAATGATCGGCAATGCTGTGATAGACCCACCGCCTTTAACTTTGTCTTTCAAAGAATCGGGCAAATCATTCATTTGAGAAGCAATGGTGTCATCATTGATCACTTTCGCTGCTCTTTCCAACAACCTTGAGTGCAAATAAAATACATCACCTGGGTATGCTTCACGTCCCGGAGGTCTTCTCAGCAATAAGGATACTTCTCTGTAGGCCACAGCTTGCTTAGACAAATCGTCATAAATGATCAAAGCAGGACGGCCTGTATCTCTAAAGTATTCAGCAATCGCAGCTCCTGTAAATGGAGCGTAAAACTGCATAGGAGCTGGGTCAGAAGCGTTGGCTGCAACAATGGTAGTGTATTCCATTGCCCCAGCATCTTCTAAAGTTTTTACGATACCAGCAACCGTTGATCCTTTTTGCCCAATGGCTACGTATACACAGTATACTGGTTCCCCTTTGTCAAAGAACTCTTTTTGATTGATAATGGTATCAATGGCCACTGTTGTTTTTCCAGTCTGTCTGTCACCAATGATCAACTCTCTTTGTCCACGACCAATTGGAATCATTGAATCAATGGACTTAATGCCTGTTTGAAGTGGTTCATCAACTGGCTGTCTGAAAATTACACCAGGTGCTTTTCGCTCAATGGGCATTTCAAATGTCTCTCCTTCGATAGGTCCTTTTCCATCAATCGGCTCACCCAATGCATTCACAACGCGTCCCAACATGCCTTCACCAGTGTTGATCGATGCGATACGTTTTGTTCTTCGTACAGTGTCTCCTTCCTTTACCTTACTGGAGGAACCGAGCAATACAGCTCCAACATTGTCTTCTTCAAGGTTCAAAACGATGCCCATTAAGCCATTGTCAAATTCAATGAGCTCTCCTGATTGTACTTGAGACATGCCATAGATGCGCGCAATACCATCTCCTACTTGAAGAACGGTACCCACTTCTTCTAAATCAGTTTCTGATTTAATGCCTTGTATTTGGTCTTTAAGGATTGCAGATACTTCTGCTGGATTAACTTCAGCCATTTGCTTTTATTTAGTAATCAATTATTCTTGTAAAAGTTCTTTCTTTAAATCATTAATTTGTCTTCGGATACTGCTGTCCAATTGCATGTCGCCCATCCGCATCACCATTCCACCAAGGATGTTTTCATCGATGATTTCGTTCAGTTCTACTTTGGTGTAATTGTATTTTTTCTTTACCACTTCTAGCAATTTTGAACGCATAGTATCGTCCAAGGGCATAGCGGTAGTTACTGAAATACGCGCGATGTTGTGAGATTCGTTGTATAAATCAATGAATCGCTCACAGATGTCTGTCAATTGCTTTTCTCTGCCTTGCTTTATGATTTCGCTGACAAATCGTTCAGTTTGTTGTTGCGTTTTTCCACTAAAAATTGAATTGAATGCAGCTTGTTTCTTGTCTGATTTGATTAGTGGACTGTGTAAAAATAATTCAAGCTCACGATTGGATGTCACCGTTTGAAGAATAAGTTTTATGTCTTCAATCGCTTCATCTACGAAAGATTGTTCTTTAGCAAGCTTCATGTAAGCTTTTGCATAACGAATTGATGAACGTGATCCTTTCATTTAATTAAGCTTTGAGCTTTCAAGTGCATTTTGAATCAATTCTTTTTGCTTGTCGTTTGAGGCCAATTCTTGTTTTACTATTTTCTCAGCAATCTCGATGGACAATGCAGCAACTTGATTCTTTAATTCATTGATGGCAGCTGATTTTTCAGCGTTGATTTGCTCTCTTGCCTCAGCAATGATTTTGTCGCCTTTTTCATTGGCCTTGGTTTCAGCTTCAGCAAGAATTCTGCTTTTCATCTCGCGTGCTGATTTAACAATCTCCTCACGCTCTTGCCTTGCTTCATTCAACAACTGCTCATTGTCGGATTTCAATTTACGTATAGCATCTTTCGCTTTTTCAGCTTCTTTGAGAGCATCTTCGATCGATTCTTCTCTTTCACGAATCATTGTCAAAATAGGCTTCCAAGCGAATTTTCCCAAAAGGAACAATACCACTAGGAATGCGAGGGTCATCCAAATAACGAGTCCTAATCCGGGTTGAACTAAATCCATAATTTTTTCTTTTTAATCAATTAGAAAGTTGAAAAATCTCTGCAGCCAACCGCTGCAGAGATTTAAATGTTGTATTTGCTTAGGTCAAGAAGATGACAAGAAGACAAACGATAATTCCAAAGAATGCAGCACCTTCAACCAATGCAGCAGCAACGATCATGTTTGAACGAATGTCACCGATTGATTCAGGTTGACGAGCCATAGACTCAAGCGCAGAACCACCAATACGACCAATACCGATACCAGCACCAATCGCAGCCAATCCTGCACCAACTCCAGCTCCAAGGTAACCCATTGCAGCATCCAATAAAATTGATAAAACTTCCATAATTAATTTATTAAGGGTTAATAGTTACTATTTAATGGTGTTCTTCTACTGCTGCCCCGAAATACAGTGCAGAAAGTAAGGTGAACACATACGCCTGTAAAAAGGCAACCAACAATTCTAAAAAGTTCATAAATATTGAGAACGCAATTGATACGATGGATACACCATATCCTGCACCGTCTCCAAATAAATTTCCAAATATGAAGATCAAACTCACAAAGGATAAAATGATTATGTGTCCTGCCGTAATGTTGGCGAAAAGACGCAATGTCAATACTACCGGTTTGATGAACATTCCAAACAATTCAATGACAGGCATGAGTGGAACGGGCAATTTAAGCCACCATGGAACACCTGGGGTGTTGAATATATGGATCCAATAATTTTTGTTGCTTGTAAATGTTGTGATGACAAATGTGAAGGTCGCCAGGACCAAGGTAATTGAAATGTTACCCGTCACATTGAAACCTCCAATAAATGGAATAAGTCCCAATAAATTGGCTATCCATATAAAAAAGAACACACTTAATAAAAAGGGCATGTAGCGCTCGTATTTGTGTCCAATCGACGGTTTGGCGATTTCATCTCGCACAAAAAGAACAAGCGGTTCTAGAAAAGATTGCACTCCTTTGGGTGCTTGTCCTCTTCGTTTCTTGTAACTCTTGGCCATGCCCCCAAAAAGGAAGAACATGAGGATGACTGTAATGAGTATTCCTGTTACCGTTTTCGTAATCGAAAGGTCTATGGGTTTTTCGTTGATTGCATGTTCTTTCTCATCAAACACCAATTGGCCATCTGCATCAGCAATGTATATTTTTTCATGGTGCATGATGTAGCGGTCGTAACTGTGATCCGCATTGTGAAATTTTGACGAAGAAAATACCTCGACACCTCTGTCGTCGGTGTACAGAATGATGGGCAAAGGAATGTTAATGTGGTGTTCCTCTGGAGTTCCCTCGTTCAAAGTAAAGAGATGAATTTCATGGGCATCAAGAATATGATGCATGATCATCTCTCCAGCATTGAAGTCGTTTTCTTCATTATTTTCATTGCTCGCACTTGCATAATTGCTTCCGAAAATGAAAAGTAATGCGAAGGCTATTCGAATAGCTACTGTCTTTGTATTGAGTGAATTAAATCTCATTCTTTTGCTGCAATTGATAGGGTCTCAAATTCGACTGCAAAACTAGAAAATAAAAATGTAGAAAGAGGCATAAAATGCTCTTTTTTTAGTTGGAATTATTTGCTTTCTCCTTGGGCAGTTTTAGCAAGGTTTTAATCTCAAAAATAGTGTAGCAGAAATAGAGAATTAGAAAGGTGATCACCAAGGGCAGCAATTGATTTTTAAAAGACAATCCTAGCACCAAGATCAGAAGTAAAGACATGAACATTTTTAATCCCAGAAAAGCAATGAACGTATTGATAAATTTTTGTGGGCGCTCAGCATTGGCTTTGAGCAGAAAGTGGTGTGCCACAATGTTGAAACCAATTAAATAGAAATATGCTATAGCATACAAAATGGATAGCTCCAACTCTAAGAAGTAAAATACGATCAATTGTATCGCGATGAGCGCGATACTTATAAATGTTAGTTGTCGTATATAAATTTTCATTGGCTAACTTCTTTGATGATGATGTACATTGAAAGAATACAAGCGCCGAGTGAAAATAAGATCGTAAAAGGATGCGCATCGAACTCAAGAAATTCATCCAATTTATATCCAGCAAACACTCCTAAAAGGAGTATGCTTGCCATTTTTACGGCAATGCCTGTATATTTTGATAAGTGATTAGGCTGTTTTTTCTCTTGCTTCGGCTGTTCTGTCATTCTTGCTGTTGTCAATGCCTTTTATTACAGCCCCCATTTTACAATTGCCGGAGAAATTGGCCCCTGGTTCGATTTGAAGTTTGTTGGTAATGATTTCACCAACCAAATTTGCGGTTGATTTAAGTGAAAGCAATTCATTTACTGTAATGTTTGCTTTTACACCGCCACTAATTGTAGCGTATGCACATTCAATCGTACCTTCAACAACTCCATGCTCTCCCACAACAACTTTGCCTTCAGATTTTAGGTTCCCAAAAAGCTTCCCGTCGATGCGAATGTCGCCTTCACAGTCGATGTCTCCATTGATGCTAGTTCCACTCCTAATTATGTTGATTGATGATGCGTCAATATCGTTATTGCGTGCCATTCCGTTAGATTTCGTCATAAACATTGAACAGCAAAATTAATATTTATTGATTAGTCCACAAGTTTCAAGCAGATGAAGCTATAAGTTGTAATTCTGCTTAAAAAATTCTATGTAGGCGGCTTCATTTTTATCTCCAAACAGTAGCTGAAAATTTGGAATAGAGATAAGGTAATCTTGTGCTCTTGCCCTCTTAATAAGCTCCATAAGTTCTTTGTTGTTTCTTAGGGCCTTGAAGTATCGCTCAGATTTACTCTGGTCCTCAAAACTTTTGATCATGTATAAATTCTTGTTCTTCAATATAGAAGAGGCAATTTCTAACTTGTCTTCACGAAAATAGGTTTTGTTGAAATTGGATAGCTTGTTTTTTAGGGACTTAAATTCTGCTGACTTATTGCTGCCAGAGACAATCACCATATGTTTTGCGCTAGGTCCTAAGTTGTAGGTAACTTTTCCTTTTTTCTTATTTTTCTCTTTTTCAGCTGCTTGAGGTTTGTTCATTTGTTTAATGTAGTCCAAAATGGCTTGGGCTGATTCTTTTTCTTCCTCATTGGGATGCTCTGCCACAAGGCGTTCCATTGCAATTCGCACATCGTCTGCTGAACCAAGGTGACCGATAGACCTTGCTTTTAATAAGTCAAATTTGGCTTTTAAATGGTTCTCCGAAAAAGATTCATCGGCCTTTTCGCAACTGCTAATCACATCTTCATACAATCCATATTTATAAAGTTTGTAGGTGGCTTCATAGTACTCCTCTACTTTCTCTTTGGTGGCTTTGCTTTGTTTATTGTAATCAGGATTTTTAATCAAATAGGCATATTCACTGAAAGGATGATATTCCATGATCCAATCTTTCATTTTTTCTGCATTTGATTTATCGTCATTGAGGACATAAATGCGGTACAATTGATAATGGGAAGGTAGATTGTATACAGAGGTGTCGTATTCTGTGATGATTCTATTGAATGCCTTGATGGAGCTCTTGTAGTCAAGAAAACTCTCTTTAAAAATTGTACCTACATTAAAGAGTGCTTCAGAAACTTTTCCATGCGCGCTTAGTTGTTGTTCAATGCCACTAGGAATGCCGGCAAGGTAGGCATCCTCATCGTATTTATTCTTATCCGTTATTTTCGTAGAATCTGATTGGGTTTCTTCATTTGTGCTTGCATCGGTAGCATTCGAAGGCCTTGACTTGGGCAAACTACTGCCCATCTTCGACCTACGCCAATGATCTCTTAGTTCTCTTTCACCCCAAGTTCTTCGAAATTCGTTCTTGCCAAAATCCATGGTGGTTTGGTTGTAGAAATACCATTCGCCTTTTCTGTTGCCACCTCCAAAGGCATCGAAATTTGATTGGCTTGATTGCTGCGCTTGCTGTAATTTGCGCATTTCGGCTTGCTTGGCCTTTTCTTCTTCTTCTTTTAAATTTTTGATGATTTCTTTGACCTTTTTTCTTTGCTCCTGTTCAGACAATGTCGAAAGACCTAAAATACTGTCTTGAAAGTCAATTATTTTCAAATTTTTGACAAGCTCCTGTAAACTGTTGTTCTTACTTTCAGCTTCGTAGTATTCAGGATGATCCTCCGGCAAATATTGCAAGGTGCTGTCATAGTAGGATTGGGCATTTACATAATGCGGTTGCTCAAAGTAAATATCAGCTAGGCGTAAATAAGACAGGGCCTTTTGTTTTACATTGTTCACACTGGTTTTGGCTGATCTTTTCAAATATCGGATACCCAAAGGTTCATCGTCTTCTTTTATGGCGATGTCTGCAAGAGCGTAGTAAATCTGGTCTTTGAATTCCTCATTTTTAGTGTCTTTGAGCATTTTGAAAAGCTCTTTCTTAATGTCATCACTGTTGTCTGAACTTACATCGTAAGCAATTGCACGATTGATTCTGGCATTGAAACGCATTGTATAATCTGGACGTAACTTCAATACTTTGGAAAATAATTCCGATGCAACACCATAATTGTGTTTCTCTAATTGAAGTTGAGCTAAAATATAGGTAAGGCGCCGCAATTCATCTTTGTCTTTGGTAAACAGTATTGCCGTTTCCAGTTTCTCTATCGCTGCTGCTTTGTCTTGGTCTTTCTTGAGAAAGTAATCTGCATAAATGGCATTGTGCTCCCCTTTGTATTCGTCTGGGAATCGGTTTTTTTCTTTTTCCGCGATGTCAAAAAAGTCTTCGGCTTTCTCCCAGTTTTTGGTTTCTATGTAAGTTCGAATTAACCAATTTAAACCATTGTAGCGATGTGGCTCTCCCTTGAACGCTTGATAAACGTACAAAAAGGTTTCTTCTGCTAAGCCAAATTCTTGTTTGTAAAATCGTGCCTTCCCAATTAAGAAATAGGCATCATCAATCCACCTATTTTTCTCTTTTCTTTTGATGTACATAGAGTGTCGGTCAATGACTTGAGAGCATTTTTCAATGACTTTATCCATGTCAGGGAACATATTTTGAGAAGCCTTTTCGTCAGGATAAATAAACACAGGCAGCAATTGAGAATAATCTTCCTCTTGACTTGAGTTTAACTTGAATTCACTCTCTTTGATGATCTCTTTTGCATTAAAATATCCATTAAAACGAGCAGTCGTTTTATGGTATGATCTGGATAAAAAGGTGTCTTTTTCTCGAGAACATGACGAAATCAGTAGAACGCAGAACAGAAATAATAGAGGTTTTGATCTCACAAATTGGACGAATAAATTGGTTGTAATAACCAGATACAGCACAAAAAAGTATGTGCGGCAACCAATGAAAAAGCGAAATTACTTAAAGCCTTTTAATGGGGTGTGCCACAGATTAATTCGGATATTTGAACCGAGCTTTGAGAATTGTAAATGGAATCTGAACAGAAAAAGAAGAAAATTCTTAAGAAACTTAAAAATAAATATCGTTTAGTGATCCTGAACGATGCTACTTTTGAGGAGAAATTTTCGTACCGGCTTTCTCCTCTAAATTTAGTCACCTTAATCATCAGTTTTGTTTTTGTGATCACCGCCTTGGTAGCTACCCTCATCATTTTTACTCCTTTACGGGAGAATATTCCAGGCTACACAGATGTAAGTTTGAGGCAGGACCTCACGGCCTTGGTGCTAAAAAGTGATTCCTTGGAAAGAGAATTGGCCACCAATAATAGTTACTTAAACAAAATCAGCTCCATTTTAAAAGGAGAAGCCTTGGATACCCATGACACTCTGATTTCAGCTGAATCCACAAACAATGTACCCAACAAAAATTTAGTGCCTTCAACTGAAGATTCGGCCTTGAGGGCTTATGTGGAGCGAGAAGAGTCTTTTTCACTGAATCAAACAGATGGAGCCGAACAGCGATTGAATGCAGAGATAAACTTTTTCCCTCCTTTAAAAGGGTCCATTACAGAGAAATTTGACCCCAATAAAGAACATTTTGGAATAGACATTGTGGCACCTAAAAACGAAGCGATTAAAGCAGCATTGAATGGCACCGTAATCTTTTCTGAATGGACAGTGGAGACTGGATATGTGATCCATTTGCAGCACGAAAAAAACATCACCACAATATACAAACACAATTCTGTGCTTTTGAAGAAAACTGGCGACATGGTAAAAGCAGGGGAAGCCATTGCCATCATTGGGAATACTGGTAAACTTACGTCGGGGCCTCACCTCCATTTCGAATTGTGGCGTGATGGTGTTGCAGTAAATCCAACCAAATACATAAATTTTAATTAATTGGGAATTAAGGCTGCACTCAGTTTACCATACGCAAAATACACCCTGCGAAGAAATAGGAAATGGATAGATCATCCTCTTGAAAGTCAGCAAAAGGTATTCAGACAGTTAATACAGCAAGGCAGAAAAACAAAATTTGGGAGGGACCATGGATTTGTTCAAATCGATTCCCCAAAAGATTTTAAAGAAAAAGTACCTGTACGCGATTATGAGGACTTAAAGGACTATTTTGAAGCAGTTAGAATTGGAGAAGAAAGTATTGTTTGGCCAGGGAAACCCATTTATTTAAGCAAGACATCCGGCACAACCTCAGGTGCAAAGTACATACCAATCACAAAAGAATCCATTCCTTATCACATCAAGGCAGCGAGAGATTCAATTTTAAACTATATCTATCGTACAAAAAACACTGGCTTTGTAAATGGCAAAATGATCTTTCTCCAAGGAAGTCCACAATTAGATTATAGTGAGGCCATCCCCACAGGGCGATTGTCTGGCATTGTTGCACATCATGTGCCTGCCTACCTACAGCGAAATAGGATGCCATCCTTTGCTGTAAACTGTCTTGATGACTGGGAGGACAAAGTGGAAGCTATTTGTCAAGAAACATTGAAGGAGCCCATGAGTTTAATCAGTGGAATACCACCTTGGGTGCAGATGTATTTTGAGAAATTGATTGAACTATCAGGAAAAGACAACGTCAAGGACATTTTCCCCGACTTTAGTTTGTTCATTTATGGAGGAGTAAATTATGCGCCATATCGGCAAAACATGGAAAGGCTCATAGGACGGTCCGTTGACAGCATTGAATTGTATCCGGCATCGGAGGGGTTTATCGCTTATCAAGACCAAGAGGAAGGTGAAGGCTTGCTTTTATTGGTTGACGGGGGATTGTTTTACGAGTTTATCCCTGTTGAAGAATACGGCAATGAAGATGCACGCCGATTGGATCTAGCGGAAGTGGAATTGGACAAGAACTATGCTTTGGTGATCAGCAGCAATGCCGGTTTGTGGGCTTATGACATTGGCGATACAGTCAGATTTGTGTCTTTAAACCCATTTCGCATAAAGGTTAGCGGAAGGATCAAGCATTTCACTTCCGCTTTTGGAGAGCATGTAATTGCGGAGGAGGTGGAACAGGCCATTGCGTACATCAATGCCAAATTTTCTTTAGACATTAAAGAATTTCATTTGGCCCCTAAGATTCAAGTAGAAGAAGAATTGCCCTACCATGAATGGTTCATTGAATTCAATGGCTTGCCTGAAAACATGGACGTAATCTGCGAAGCACTCAATGCGAAAATGTGCGGTTTAAATCCCTATTACAATGATTTGATAGAAGGGAAAATATTGCAAAATTTGAAAATTAATTCGGTGCACAAAGGTGCCTTCTCTCGGTACATGAAAAGCAAAGGCAAATTGGGAGGACAAAATAAACTTCCTCGCTTGGCAAACAACCGAGAAATTGCGGATCAACTTATCATATCAAGCAGGTCTGAAGTATGAATTTGATATGATCTTGTTCTCCTCAAGCAAATTTTATATACTTTTAGTCGAATTTTAAAATAATTATCGAAGTATGAAAAAACTTATTCTACCTCTCTTGGGGTGCATTCCTTTCTTATTGCATGCCGGAGGTTTCCAAGTGAACCTTCAAGGAAACAAACAAACTGGGATGGGACATCTCGGGACGAGCTTTTACCTTGGGGCTTCAAGTGCCTATTTTAATCCTGCAATGATGGGAATGGGCGAAAACAAGATCAACATTGAAGCTGGTGCCTCTTTTATCAATTCAAATGTGGTATTTCAAAACCAAACAACTGGGGTTTCTGAGCAAACTGACAATCCTATGGGTACCCCATTCTATTTGTACGGTACTTATACCATCAATGAGAAAGTGACTGCAGGTTTAGGAGTATACACTCCATTTGGTAGCGCTGTAGATTGGGGAGAAGAATGGACAGGAAAATTCCTTATACGTGACATTCAATTGCGTGCCATTTTTATTCAACCTACAGTTGCTTACAGAGTCAATGATCAATTGAGTGTCGGAGCTGGGCTGACTTACGTGCTAGGTTCAGTAGAAATCAACCGTGCTGTTTCTGCTCCTATCGGCAATAATAATTCAGTTAACCTTAAAGGAAATGCAAACGGCATTGGATTCAATGCGGGTGTACATTATCAAGTCAACGACCAATGGAGTGTAGGATTGACGCATCGTTCTCGGGTAGACATTGACCTTAAAGAAGGAGATGTAGATTTTACCATGGATCCTGCATTGGCAAGCAGTTTTCCTGATGGTAAATTTTCCGCTTCATTGCCATTGCCTAGTACCACTACATTGGGCATAGCCTACCAAGCGACGGACAAATTATTACTTTCAGTTGAAGGAAGTTTTGTGGGATGGAGTGCTTATGAGTCACTAGATTTTGATTTCAAAACCAACACTGATCGTCTGGAAGATTCAAAGAATCCTAGAAATTATGAAGATGCGATCATCATAAGAGTTGGAGGTCAATATTCTGTTAACGAGGAATTGGATGTTAGGGCTGGATTCTATTACGATGAATCTCCGATTCAGGATGAATTCTTTAACCCAGAAACACCAAGCACCAATAACCTGGGGTTTACCACAGGCTTGAGTTATAGCGTTGGTGAAAGCTTTGGTGTGGATGCATCCTTCCTATTTATTTCAGGACAAGAAAGAGAATCAGAATACCAACCTGCTGGCTTTGGTGGAAAATACAAGGCCATCTCAATAATTCCAGGAATTGGCTTAACTTATAAACTATAATAAGATGAACTTAAAAAAATATTACATATACCTTCTGCCACTGGTTTTTGTAGCTTGTGAGCCTGAATTTGACGACGTATCATTTAATGGGGGTTCCGCTGATTTCAGTAGTGTGGTTACCGTAGGAAACTCATTGACCGCTGGCTATCAAAGCAATGCGTTAAGAAGAGAGAAGCAAGAAGTAAGTATGGCAGCTATTATTGCTGGACAATTTAAACAAATAGGCGGTGGTGAATTTAAACAACCATTGATGGATCCGGGTGTGGGTCTAGGAAACCCTGGGACTGATAATAACGCTGAATGGGGACTGTTTCTCAAGCAAAATTGTAAACTAAAGGTAGGACCAACACCTTTCCCCATTGCTACTTCAGGTCAGGTAGACCAATTATCTCCTAATGCATGGGTGGGTAGCCAGGGTCCGTTTAACAATGTTTCCGTGCCTGGCGCAAAATCTTTTCATCTTTTGGCTCCTGGCTATGGAGATCCTGCAGGCTTGGCTGTAGTACCTCCAACGGCCAATCCCTATTATGTTAGGTTTGCAGACCAAACAAATAATCAGGAAACGGTTATTGCGGCTGCGATGCGTAACAACCCTACTTTTTTCACCTTATGGATTGGCAACAATGATGTACTCGGTTATGCCACCACAGGAGGTGATGAGGGAAATGACGCTATTACAAATCAAGCACAATTTACACAGGTATATCAGTTGATACTAAACACCTTAACATCGAATGGAGCTAAAGGTGTGGTGGCTAATATTCCTGACATCACTACCATCCCATTCTTCACAACAGTGAAATGGAATGCTTTGGAGTTGACGCAGAGTCAAGCAGATGACCTAAATAGTGGGTTTGCAGCATACAATCAAGGTGTTCAAGGAAATTTAGCTGCCAATTTAATTACTCAAGCGGAAGCAGATCGTAGAACAATAAGTTTTAAAGCTGGAGCAAACGGTTTTGTAATATTTGACAATACGCTTGCCCTTCTACGAGATGCTTCAGGCAATCAAATGCCTGGAACCCAAATGCGTCAAATTAAATCCAATGAATTGCTTACACTGAGAACTCCACAAGACGAAATTCGATGTGAGGGTTATGGTAGCGTCGATACCAGAGATCCTAATCCTGCGAAATGGGCACCAAACCCCATCACAGAGAATCATGTTTTAGATGAAGACGAAATTCAAGCGATTCAAACAGCTGTAGATGGTTTCAATGCTACAATCAAGTCCGAAGCGAGTAGCAGAGGTCTAGCATTTTTTGACGCTAACGCAAGAATGCGAGAGTTATCCAATGGGATTACTATTAATGGGATATCCTTCAATGCTGACTATATAACTGGAGGAGCTTTCTCTTTGGATGGGGTACACCCAAATACAAGGGGTTACGCTATTTTGGCCAATGATTTTATCAAGGCCATAAATGCAACTTACGGTGCAAACATTCCTCAAGTAGACGTTGCGGATTATCCGACATACGAGATTTTGCAATAACTAAATAACTTTGTTCTTAACTAAAAAAAGCGCCTAGGGGCGCTTTTTTTATGTTCTCTTCAATACCTTGGGTACCCGTATATAGTCGCTGTCTTTGTCTGGCGCATTTTTCAAAGCAGCTTTTTGATCTATGCTTTGCTTGACTTCGTCTTCACGCATTGTCCCGGATTCATCCAGCATATACACCAAAGGCTCAACATTTTCTGTATCGATCTCTTGTAGCTGATTTACAAAATCTAACATGCGATTGAGGTCAGCTTGGATCTCTTCCTTTTCGACATCATTGAATTCTAACTTGGCCAATTGAGCCAAACGGTTCACTGTGTTTATGTCTACTGCCATTTAGTCTATTTTTGATGCTATGCGTGCGCGCGTTTCTTCCCGCAAATGTATTAATTCAGTCTGGTTTTCTTTTTGCGGAAAAACTGGCTCATGAATGTATATTCTCGATATGCCCGGTCTGTTTCGTGCCCTAAAGCTCCAACTGTCCTCCAGCAATTTGTAATTGTCCTTAAACGTTACAGGAACTATGGGAATGTTCAATTGTTGTGCAATCCGAAATGCGCCATTTTTAAATCCTTTGAGTTGAGGTGTGTTCCGAGGAATGGTGCCTTCTGGGAAAATCACCAAATTGCTGCCTTTTTCCAATACTTTGCATGCATTTAATATGGATTGATGCGCTGCCTTTGGATTTTTTCGATCTACGAGCAAATTCATCTTTTTGAAAAAGATGTTGAATATAGGCACTTTGCCTAACTCAACTTTGCCCAAGAAGATAAAGTAATTTGGAAATGCAGCGTACAACAGCAGAATGTCGAGGTAGGAGCTGTGGTTTGGGCAGATGAGGTAAGTGGTAGAATCATCGTTTGGAATGCTGCCCATCACCTTTTTTCGAATGCCTACAAGCAACAATATCAAGCGTGCATGAAATCGAATCAATTGAAAACCGGCTCGAAAGTATTTTTCCTTCGTAAGCAATGGAATGTATGCTGGGTATAGCAATAAGAGCGTAATGAAAAACACTCCAAGAAAGTAGAATTTCCAAACAATGCCCAACAATCCTCTGATCCACTTCATTGATTCAAAAATAGGACAAATTTGTATTTTTGATCGATGGCAAGAATACTCACAGGAATACAGAGTTCAGGCAGCAATGGAGAGGTGCATTTAGGCAATATTTTAGGGGCAATCGTTCCTGGTATTGAACTTTCTAAAAAAGCTGAAAATGAGGCTTATTTTTTTATCGCTGACCTACATTCACTGACTACCGTTAAAGATGCTGCAATTCGTGCGCAAAATGTTCGAGCGGTTGCTGCCGCATGGTTGGCCTTTGGCTTTGATACGGATAAGAATGTATTCTATCGTCAGTCAGATGTGCCTGAAGTGTGCGAGTTGACATGGTACTTGAGTTGCTTTACACCCTTTCCTATGTTGGCAAATGCACATTCTTTCAAGGATAAATCAAACAATTTAGCTGATGTAAATGCTGGTTTGTTCAACTATCCTGTCCTAATGGCATGCGACATTCTTTTGTATGACGCCAATTATGTTCCTGTTGGGAAAGATCAAAAGCAGCATTTGGAAATGACACGGGACATTGCAAATTCTTTCAACCATAAATACGGTGAAACCTTTGTTGTTCCTGAACCTATGATAGATGAGCGTGTGATGGTAGTGCCAGGAACAGATGGGCGCAAAATGAGCAAGAGTTACGACAATTACCTCAACATTTTTCTACCTGAGAAAGCCTTGCGTAAATCCGTCATGCGGATAGAGACTGACAGTACACCGCTTGAGGAGCCAAAAGATCCTGATAGCTGCAATGTGTTTGCATTGTACAGTTTATTGGCGAATAAAGAACAAATTGCTGAAATGCGGAATAACTATACTGCAGGCAATTACGGATATGGTCATGCGAAACAAGCACTCTTCGAATTGATCCTTGACAAATACGCTGAGCAGCGAAAATTCTATGACGTATTGATGAGTTCGCCGGAGGAGATTGATGCTAAATTGTTGCTTGGAGCTAAAAAGGCAAGTGATACTGCACGTCCTGTGTTAAATAAAGTGCGCAAAAAACTTGGCTTTCGCACTTAAGCTTCTTCTTTGATGTCTTTTACATTGAGCTGAATGCTTTTACGGTTGTTCCATTCGTTCTCCTCGATGGCAAAAGCAGCACTGAACGTTTTATTTTGTGTGACCAAGTGCATTTTATCGGCAAGGTTAAATCCAATGGCTTGATATGGCACGCCATTGTTTTGATAAACCGTGAGCTTCAGGTGTTTTTCTCCTACGATTTTTGGATACTTGGCTTTCAATTGGTCACTCTTGAAAATAGGGTTCATGTTCATGGGCCCGAATGGGGAAAACTGCTTCAATGTGTTGACAAACCGTTGATTGATGTTAGCAAGCTCGATGGTCGAATCAATGTGGATGGTTGGTTTTAAGGAGATGGGTGTAATGGTCTCTCGCACAACATTTTCAAATTTCTGTATAAATTGTGCTAAATTTTCCTCTTCCATTGTCAGTCCAGCTGCATATTTGTGGCCTCCATATTGTTCCAAAAGATCAGCACAGGAAGAAAGGGCTTCATAGACATCAAAGTCGTAGACTGAGCGTGCCGAACCAGTGATTTTTCCATTGCTTTTCGTCAAGATAATGGTGGGTCTATAGTAGTGTTCAATGCATCTAGAAGCCACAATTCCAATGACTCCTTTGTGCCAACTGTCCTTGTATAAAACTGTGCTGTATGCATTTAAACGTTGCTCGTCATGCACAATCATGTCGATAGCCTCCTTGGTGATAGATTGATCTAACTGTCTTCGTTCAAGGTTTTGTTCATTGATGTATGCACTTACTTTTTTTGCTTTTTCAGTGTTCTTTTCGAGCAACAGTTTTACTGCATTTTTTGCGTCTTCAATTCTTCCAGCAGCATTAATTCTCGGTGCTATAGTGAAAACCACCTCTGTAACTCCTAGATTTTTTTTCTTCATTTGGGCAATTTCAAGCATGGATTTCAACCCTTCTTGCGGTTGCGTATTCAATTTGAGCAATCCCAAATAAGTGAGTATCCTGTTTTCTCCAACAATAGGAACGATGTCTGCACAAATACTGACCGCCAAAAGGTCAAGTTTATCGTGCAACTCACCCTCTTCCCAACCCAATTGATCACAGAGGGCCTGCATCAATTTGTAGCCTACACCACAGCCTGATAGTTCTTTGAAAGGATAAGCACAGTCCTTTCGTTTAGGATCCAAAACAGCGATTGCATTGGGTAGTTGATCTCCAGGGAGGTGATGGTCACAAACAATAAAATCAATTCCTTGGCTGTTGGAGTATTCAATTTTCTCTAAGGCTTTAATTCCACAATCTAGTGCAACAATTAGTTTTAAGTTATTGGCCTTTGCATAGTCGATCCCCTGTTTCGAAATGCCATAACCCTCCTTGTATCGATCTGGAATGTAATAGCGGATGTGATCGAATTTTGATTTTAAAAAAGAATAAACAAGTGCAACTGAAGTTGTGCCATCCACATCGTAGTCACCATAAATCAAAACACCTTCCTTTTTTTCTATCGCATCCTGTATGCGCAGTACGGCTTTGTCCATGTCTTTCATTTTCATGGGGTCATGCAATGCAGTCATTGTGGGCCTAAAAAAGGACTTGGCTTCTTCAAATGAATTGATGCCTCTTTGCAAGAGCAAATTGCAAAGATTGTTGTCAAGTCCACCAAGTTCTAATGATAGTTTTTCTATGGCTGCTCGCTTTGCTTGTGTCTTTAGTTCCCACAAATGTTCCATAAATTAAAAGTTCTTCTTTGTTATTGAAAATTGATTTTTTTTGAACGAATGCTCCTTATTTTTGAAGCATGAAAGATATAAAGCCCATTCAATCAAAAATAGCTGAATATCAGAAGAAAAACAAACGAATATTTGCTACGTCTAGTTTTCAATCACACAGCATTCCGTTACTACATCTGCTGTCAAAAATCGACAATTCGATACCGATCTATTTCCTCAATACAGCTTACTTATTTCCGGAAACCATTCAGTTCAAAGATGATTTGGCCAATAGATTGGGAATGAACTTTATTCCCTTAAGGTCGCCCTTGCCTAAAAGTCAACAACGTGATAAGAATGGTCAACTTTTGTTCACATCTGATCCAGACTATTGTTGCTATTTGAACAAAACCCTACCTCTGGAACCATTATTGAAATCAATGGATGTTTGGATCAATGGGATTAGAGCTGACCAGAATAGCTATAGAGCAGGGCTCAAAGAAGAAGAAGCAACTCCCCAGGGAGCATCGAGGTATCATCCTCTTTTGGACTGGTCTTCCAAGGATATCCATGATTACCGAGTTCAATATGATTTACCTTCACATCCTTTAGAAAAGAAAGGGTATTTGAGCATAGGTTGTGAGCCATGCACACGCAGTGTTTTCGAGGGGAATGATGAACGATCTGCTCGGTGGTTCGGCATGAACAAAATAGAGTGTGGTATACATACAGACTTAATCAAAAAATAGATGAATATTTTAATTACAGGTGGTGCAGGCTATATTGGCACTGAGCTTATACGAAAAATTGCAGAGAGTGTGGCGTTTGATAAAATCATCGTTTATGATAATTTAAGCGGAGGAAATCGAAATCTCTTTACAGCGAAAATCGAACTCCCAAAAGAAAAAATTCAGTTTGTTCAAGGAGATATTTTGGATTCAAGAGCTTTTAAGAAAGCCTTAGACGGCATTGATGTTGTATTTCATTTAGCAGCCAATGTAACAACACCTTTCTCAGACCAAAATCCACACTTGTTTGAACAAGTAAATCATTGGGGAACCGCTGAGGTTTGTTATGCAGTTGAAGAAAGTGATGTAAAGCGTTTTATTCATTTAAGTAGTGTTTCGGTGTATGGTACATCTAAAAAAGAGAAGGACATTAATTCTTCATTGAGCCCAAGGACCTTTTATGGAATTTCTAAAATGAGGGCGGAAAAGCATGTCATGCGGCTGATGGACAAGATAGATACTTACATTATTCGTTGTGGTAACGTTTATGGTTTTAGTCAGAGCATGCGTTTTGATGCAGTAATCAACCGTTTCATTTTTGAGTCTAATTTTTTCAAGCGCATTACCGTTCATGGCAATGGAGAGCAAAAAAGGCCATTCATTCATATTGATAGAGTAAGCCTTCTGCTAGCACAATTTGTGCATGGAAATATTTCGAAAGGTATTTTTAATCTGGTAGACCAAAACCTAGCCATTGGAGAAATTGTAGAATATTTGCGAGTCGTGTATCCAGATATAGAGATGTTGTTTGTAAATCAGCATATGAAAATGAGGGAACTAAGTGTCAATCCTACATCATTAATAATGGATAAGATTGAGGATAAAAAGCATGATATGGTTCAAGAGTTGGCAAGATTCAAAGACCAATTTACTTTTTAATGGCGTTCAATCCACAATGAAACGTTTATATCAATTTCATCGTTTAATGGGAGACAGCTACAATTGTATAAATTTGGCTTATGCTTACCCTTCTGCTTAGGTTATCATTATTTCTTTTTATTGGCTCATTTAGTTTTCAGCTTTATGCAACTCACATTGTTGGGGGCTACCTGAGTTATCAGTTTATATCTAGCACAGTAGATTCTGCTGAGTATGAACTAACGCTTTTCCTTTACAAAGACTGTGGCCCGAATGCAAATGTGATCAACGAGGCAGCCGTATATGCCATTTTTGATCAAAATTTTGTTCAAGTGCATTTCGATTCTTTGCCAAGAATTAGCATTGATACACTTGAGGACAATATTAATAATCCATGTGTGGTATCAGTACCAGATGTTTGTGTTGCTGAAGAAATATATCGAGGCAGAATTAGGGTTGATCGAAGTCAAGGCCATACAATTACTTACCAAAGGTGTTGTAGGAATGGCACGATAGACAACATTGTTGATCCAGGATCACAGGGCAGTACTTACAGTGCATTTATACCTGCATTCGATCTCATTGGAGCAAATTCTACCCCAGATTTTGGACTTGTTCCCCCAATTGTTTTGTGTTCAAATTTTGAAGCAAATTTTGACTTATCTGTTACTGATGCGGATGGCGACTCACTCGTATATTCTTTATGTTCTCCATACAATTATGCAAGTATTTCGGCGCCTCGACCAAATAACTCTACAAATCCAGTTCAGCCACCTCCATATTTTCCATTGTTATTTACTTTCCCTCAAACCGCAGAGAATCCAATTCCTTCAAATCCTCAAATTCGTATTGATTCTACCACGGGAAAATTAACTGGATTACCTTCATTGAGTAATGAACAGTATGTGTTGGGATTTTGTGTTCAGGAATTCCGAAATGGGGTATTGATCAACACGGTGCGAAGAGGAATTCAGTTGAACACTGGGAATTGCAACCCTGTAATTGTCACAGCTGTTCAAGATCAAACTCAATTTTGTGATGGACTCAATGTGCTATTTCGCAACAATTCCACAGCTAATGTGAATGTTAATAGCTACAAATGGGATTTTGGTGTGCCTGGTGTATTAGATGACACCTCAAGGATTGAAGATTCTGTAGAATTCACCTATCCATCTCCTGGAATCTATACCATTACCTTAATTGCCAACCCAGATTTCCCTTGCAGTGATACTTCAACTAGTCAATTCGAGGTGCGTCCAGAATTGAACCCAACAATAGAACAAACAGGTGTATTCTGTGAGGACAGCAATGGCGTAAGTTTTGATGTAGGGGGTGTGTTTTCGCCAACTACTTCATTCCGATGGCAGTTTGGGAGCGATGCAAGCATAGGATCTAGTACGCAAAAACAAGTTTCAGATGTTAAGTATTCAAATGCTGGCAGTAAACAGGTGAGTTTGGTAGCTACTGAAGGCAATTGCAAAGATTCTCTTGTAGATGGGTTTAGGATTTACAGGAATCCAACTGCGGACTTTATATTCAGTGACTCCTTGGATTGTTCCCCAATGATTGTCGATTTTCAAAATCTATCCAGATTTGAGGGAACTGCTGAATTTGAATGGGACTTTGGTGATGGAAATAAGTCCAATTTGCGTGATCCGCAACATACTTATTTAAATGATGGTTTGTATGATGTACAGATGAAAATAAAAACGACTTCTTTGTGTGTCGATAGCATTACCATTACAAAGCCCAATGCCATCAGGGTTACTTTGGATGCAAGTCCAAATGTGGTTGATTTTCAATGGTTACCTAACGAGGGTTGTGTGCCACTTGAAGTCCAGTTTATGCAAACTTCATCGAGTGTAGGGACCCCAAAATTTATTTGGGACTTAGACAATAATGTTCAGTCAGAATTGGAAAACCCAACAAGTGTTTATACGGATACAGGTTATTATTCTATTGGATTGATTATGATTACAGAGGGGAAATGTGCAGATACTCTCAATATGCGAATAGACAGCGCAATACGTGTCTATTTTAATCCCATTTCCTCTTTTACGGTTTCTGACAGTGCTTTACCGTTAAAGGAGGCCAATTTCTTTTTTGATGGTCAAGCAAGTCAATTTGTTGACAAGTCACATTATGAATTAAACGGCATCAACATAGGCGTGGGTCCTTTACTCAATTACAGCTTTATGGATACTGGTCATTTCAATATAGATTATATCGTTGAAAATCAATTTAATTGCCTAGATACTAGCAGTCAAACAGTGTTGGTTTTTGATGAGTTTGAATTGAAAATTCCCAACGTTTTTACTCCCAATTATGACAATGTAAACGATCGATTTGAAATTGAGGCGTGTGGGATATATGATTTTCGAATTACCATTCACAATAGATACGGACAACAAGTGTTTGAGAGTACATCCCTAAATTTTAGTTGGGACGGAAGAATCAACGGAAAAAGAGCCCATCCGGGGGTTTATTTTTACGACATTGATGTGCTCGATTTTAAGGGTGAACGAAAGAATTACCAAGGTTCGGTGACGATAATCAACCGCTGATTATATATCTTGGAATAGGTCCAGTGGAACCTTCTCCTCCTTCACAAAATGGTATTTTTTCTTAAAAAAAAAGACTTTTCCAACAACATAGCCGTCAATTTTTACAGGCAGTTGATTTCCACTAAAAGCGGTGATTGCAATAAGCTTTGGGATCGCACCTTTGCTCAACTCCTTATAATCGCTTTTGATATTGAGTGTGTAGTACTTTTCTGAATTCTTTTCTACATTGATGGCATCACCCAAGTGTGCATTTCCAATTTTAATGTCTTTAACGAAAACTTCAAAATCTGATTTTACGACATCAATGTCATAGTTATTTTTATTCAGCAGTTTGATAGTAGATTCAACAGTGAGCCCCTCGCTCGAAAGTTCAATGAATTTAATGGATTTGATGTCGGTGATTTCTACCTCCTCATAGCTAAAGCAGGCGCTGATTGGTGCGTATAAAACAAGAAGTAGAATCAAAGGGACAATGAACGATGTCTTTTTCATTCTTCGGATTTAGCGTAAAAATCATAGAAGTGACAGATCGTTTCAATGCCTAACAGAAAGTTGTCTATTCCAAAATGTTCATTCGGACTATGAATAGCGTCAGTGTCCAGGCCAAATCCCAACAGTACAGATTTCAAATCAAGTATATCCTCAAAAAGCGCGACAATTGGTATACTCCCACCTGCTCTTACAGGAACTGGTTTTTTACCAAAAGTTTTCTCAATGGCTTTACTTGCTGCAGCGTATTCTGGGATGTCAATTGGCATGACATACGGCTCTCCTCCATGATGTGGAGTCACCTTAACTTTAACAGAATTGGGTGCAATACGCTCAAAGTGGTCTTGAAACAGTTTTCTGATTTTTTCATCTGATTGATTTGGGACTAGCCGCATAGAAATTTTTGCATGAGCTTTTGAGGGCAATACTGTTTTGGCTCCTTCACCTATATAACCTCCCCATATTCCATTTACGTCTAAAGTTGGACGTATACCTGTGCGCTCAATGGTAGAGTACCCTGCCTCTCCTTCCACATCGGAGATATCTAGTTTTTCTTTGTAGTGTTCTAAGTCGAAGGGAGTTTTGGCGATTAGAGCCCTTTCTTCATCGCTCACTTCCAGAACATCATCATAAAAACCCTCAATGGTTATGTGGTTATTTTCATCTTTAAGCGATCCAATCATCTTGCACAATACATTTACGGGATTGGCGACTGCACCACCATAGACGCCGGAATGGAGGTCCCTATTGGGTCCAATAACTTCAACCTCTAAATAGCTTAACCCTTTCAATCCTGTGGTAATGGAAGGATGCTCGAGGGATAACATTGAGGTATCTGAAATTAAGATAGTGTCGGCCTTCAATCTTTCTTTTTCTTCTCTTAAGAAGCCCTCTAAATTTTCAGAACCAACCTCTTCTTCTCCTTCAATTATAAATTTAACGTTGCAGGGGAGTTGATTGGAATGCATCATAAACTCAAAGGCTTTTAGGTGCATGAAGACTTGACCTTTATCATCAGCGGCTCCTCGAGCATAAATTTTATTGTCCTTGATGACTGGTTCAAAAGGAGGGGAGTGCCATAATTCAATAGGGTCAGGCGGTTGAACGTCATAATGGCCATACACCAAAACTGTGGGTTTATTTTCATCGATGATCTTCTCGCCATAAACAACAGGAAATCCTTCTGTTTCACAGAGTTCCACTTTGTCAGCCCCTGCCATCTCAAGTTGATGCTTAACTGCTTCAGCGGCTTTATAAACATCTGCCTTATAAGCAGAATCAGCACTGATTGATGGAATTGAGAGAATGCTTTTTAACTCTTCTATAAATCGCTCTTTATGATCTTCAATAAATGTTTTTACACCTTCCATAATTCTATTATTTGTCTTTAAAAGTAAGTAATCCGAGGATGATTGTTTTATCCAATAAGTGTTTTCTTGGTCATCTCCGCAGGAATATCAATGTTCAGTAATTTCAAAACAGTTGGAGCAATGTTGGCAAGGATTCCATCATTGACTTCACTCACATTTCTATCTAAAATGATTACTGGAACTGGATTTAAGGAGTGCGCCGTATTTGGGCTACCATCCGGGTTTACTGCATTATCTGCATTGCCATGATCAGCTGTAATAATCATGGAATAGTCTTGTTGGGTCGCAGCATTTACAATTCTACCTAAGCACTGGTCCACTTTTTCAACGGCTTTAACAATGGCATCAAAATCACCAGTATGGCCTACCATATCAGGATTTGCATAGTTTAGGCAAATGAATTCAGCCGATGAGTTCTCAATGGCTGACAGTAACTTCTGCGTGAGTTCTTCTGCACTCATTTCAGGTTGCAGATCATAGGTGGCAACTTTTGGGGAGTTCACCATTATTCTCTGTTCTCCAGGAAACAATTCTTCTCTGCCTCCTGAAAAGAAAAATGTAACGTGCGGATACTTTTCTGTTTCTGCAGCCCTTATTTGTTGCATATTGTTTTGACTAATCACCTCCCCGAGTGTATTTTTTAGATTGTCTTTTTCGAAAACGACCCGTACTTCTTTGAATTTTTGATCATACCTCGTCATGGTACAATAGTACAAGGGAAGTTTTCGCATCTGATGATCCTCAATATCCTCAATAAAGAGCGCACGACTTATTTGACGGCAGCGATCTGTCCGATAGTTGAAGCAAATGACAATATCTTCAGCTTGAATGCTTGCTTTTGCACACTTAGATTCATCAACCAAAACGGTCGGTTCCATGAATTCATCAGTGATGCCTTTTTCATAAGCGGCCGTAAAAGCCTCCTCAATCCCTTCAGTAAATTTTCCTTTTCTATGAACCAACAAGTCATACGCTTTTTTTATTCGTTCCCACCTTAAATCTCTATCCATAGCAAAGTATCGACCTACAATACTTGCAAACTTGGTATTGGTGTGTTTGATTTTCTCTTCAACATATTTAAGGCACTTTATTCCATGCTTGGGATCTGTGTCGCGACCGTCTGTAAAGGCGTGAATGTAGCTCTGTTGAACACCAATGGTACTGGCCATATCACAAAGCGCAATTAAATGCTCTTGATGGGAATGTATGCCTCCATCTGAAACAAGGCCAATGAAATGAACAGCTTTATTGTGTGATTTTGCATAATTCATCGCATCCATTAGGGTGCGGTTTTTAAAGAAGTCACCCGATTCTATTGAACGGTTTATCTTGAGCAGCTCTTGGTAGACGACTCTTCCGGCTCCAATGTTCAGATGTCCTACTTCAGAGTTTCCCATTTGACCTTTTGGCAAACCAACATTTTCTCCGTCAGTTAGCAATTGAGCGTTCGGATATTTCTTCAAGAGTTTGTCAAAAACAGGTGTTTTTGACCGAAAAATTGCATTAGTATGATCAGAGTTTCCATTACCCCATCCATCCAGTATAGTGAGAATGACTTTTTTGCGAGGATTCATTGAAGGCGGTGTTCTGTTGTCAGAAAAGTACTACTCATTAAGCTCAGAAGAACGTTTTATCATCTCAGCTTCATTCCATAAATTGAGGTAAACTTTCTTCATACGCTTGGTGTACTTTTTATCCCTTTTGAAGATTTTTTTCTTTTCATCAAATGCAACCAATCCTACAGGAAAATCCAATATTGAGGTGTTTACGCCAACAATTTCTTCCTCTTTAAAGATATCAATGTCAAATTCATACTTGAGCGTATTTCTAACCGTTTTGGGGACATTAGAATCAAGAATGAATCGTTTAGCATGAAAATCTGGTGCGGTTATCTCAATCGTAAGCATAGAGTGATAAGGAACATTTAAGCGAAAACGATTGGAGTTTTTAACGTGCACTGATTTTATTTTCTCATTGTCCTGATATACATTGACAATCAGTCCTCTGACAACGCTTTTATTGTTAAAGACTTTTCCAATAAGTTGCAGGCTATCTGACTTGGCGGCAGCACTCACAAGCGTTGAATTCACGCAGATCACAAACAGCAATAAACAAAGAGTTCTTATTATTCTATCTATCACTTGTTTTGACACTTATCAGTAATGTTATTGATTCTGAGGACTAATATTGCTAAAGTATGGATTTAATCTGTTTCGCATATCTTCTCCAAAATCTTTTTGTGGGTATAGCTGATTGGTGATCACAATTAACCTATTTAAAATGCCAAGTGCCTGCTGTTGATCTCTTTTCACAGTTTTTGCAAATTTTGGCTCTAAGCCAAGGTAGTAAATCAATTCCTTTTCATAGATGTCAGCCAACCTTCTTACGAGTTCATTTCCTTTTTCAAACTCTCCTACTGCATAGTAATTCTCGGCGAGATACATTACAAAAACGTCAAAAGGAACGTTCTCCTCAGGCATCACTTCAAATGCTCTGTCAAGCACTTCTTTTGCACGATCAATTTTATTCTCTTCGATAAGCTTTTCTGCAAGACGTGAAAAAGTTATTCTTAGACTCATGGTCATTCTGCGATTGGTCTCATCCATGTATATTTTACTTGTGTCCATACCTCCCCAATGAAAATCATTTATTAAGCGTTGATACAGAACGTCTGAATTAACATAGCCTGGATTGCTGTCTTCAGTATCTCTTTTCCTAATTGGAACCAATCGATACGCCATGCCCTCAGCTCTAAAATAATCTTCTAAGCCGATGTAGCTTGCTAAGCCTGTTGTGCTGGCAAAATATATGGGTCGTTCCCAGTCATTTGTTGATAATATATCAAGAATGGTAAGATCATTCTTAAGGACATGGTTTTTCTTGATTGACCATTTTACTTCATCAACTATTTGATCTGCGCGCTCAGCAGTAACTGTTCCATTCGCAAGAACTTTTTCCTTGTCGACAGTAATCTTAAGTTTCTTTGATGGAACATAGTCAATTCTTCTACCTGTGCCAACAGGTATTTTAGTTTGTGGATTATCGCTCTTTATGAAATCAATCAACTCGTCAACGTCAATATGTCCTTTTATTTGTTTCCGCTCATACACCGGTAGATAATCGTTTGTTCCTTGTCGAATTTTTCTTTCGGGCAAAGTAAGTGGAACAGGATCGGAGTCGTAAGCTTTTTTTCTCATTTGATTGACATACCAATCAGTATTCAGAAGACTCAAATTGATTACCCTAACATCTGTCCGGTATTCTTCAACTTCTTGCACATACCACAATGGGAATGTATCATTGTCCCCGTTGGTAAATAAAATGGCATTGGGCTCACAAGAGTCAAGATAATTTTTTGCAAAATCTTTACCTGTGTATCTTTTCGCTCTGCTATGATCGTCCCAATTTTCTGAAGCCATTAATGCCGGCACAAGCGCTAAACTTATAACGCTTACAGCTATGGCCATTACTTTTGATGGTTTTTGTTTCGAGATAATGTCAACCAAGGCATATACGCCAAGACCGATCCAAATGGCGAAAGCGTAAAATGAGGCTGCATAAGCATAATCACGCTCTCTTGGTTGAAGTGGATACTGATTAAGGTAGAGTACAATCGCGATGCCGGTAAAGAAGAACAATAACATCACAATACTTCCGTCTTTTTTGTCTTTGCTAAACTGATAAAACAACCCAATCAAACCCAATAAGAATGGTAACATGTAGTATTTATTATTGCCAGGGTTTTCAGTGATCTTCTCAGGAAGCTCACTTTGATTTCCTAGCCGAATTTCATCCAAGAATGAGATTCCGCTAATCCAATTCCCTTCAGTGACCTTCCCATGACCTTGTATGTCGTTTTGACGACCAGCAAAATTCCACATGAAATACCTCCAGTACATCCATCCTATTTGGTAACGGAAAAGGTAGCGCATATTCTCAGCTAGCGTTGGGGTGTTGATCACCTGAGTTTCTCCAGATTGAGTTTGGTAACGTATGGGTTTCCCTTCAAATTCAGACCACTTTTTGTACTGTGGTATGCGTTGGCTTTCAGTGCTCCACATTCGAGGAAGTATGCTAAGAAATCTACTGTCATAATTTGGCACTGAATTTTTTCTATCGTCAGTAATGATGTACTTACCACTTTCTTTATCTTGATAATATACAGGGTTTCCATCGCTCCAAGGATCACTTGCATCTTGGGGTGTATTAAAGGAATGTCCGTTGAACAAGGGACGGTCACCATATTGCTCACGATTCAAATAGGAAAGAAATGTGAAGACATTTTCTGGATTGTTCTCATCCATGGGAGTGTCAGCATTTGAGCGTATCAAAATGACAGCGAAAGAGGAATAGCCCAATAGAATTGCTGACAAGCAGAGCAATGCCGTATTCATCACTAATTTTCCTTTTGTTTGTGTGTAGTATAGACCATAAACGATTAAGCCTGCAAGTAGAAACAGATAAACAAAAAACCCAGTATTGAAGGGCAGTCCAAAACTGTTTGTAAACAGCAATTCAAATTTTGATGCAATTTTAATTGCTCCAGGGATGATGCCATATTGCACTGTACCCAAGATGACAACAGAAAGGGCAAGTGCAATCGCAACACCTTTTGGAGTCGTTTTGTATTTTTTGAAATAATACACTAAAACAATTGCAGGAATGGCCAATAAGTTCAGCAAGTGAACTCCGATAGAAAGTCCCATAAGGTAGGCTATGAGTACAATCCATTTAAGGCTGTGTGTTTGATTCGCTTGGCCTTCCCATTTAATAATTGCCCAAAATACAATGGCTGTAAATAAGGAGGATAGCGCATACACTTCGCCCTCAACGGCAGAAAACCAGAATGAGTCTGAAAAGGTATAGGCGAGTGCTCCAACCACGCCACTGCCAATCACGGCCAACAATTTTCCTTCGGTAAATTCACCTGTCTTTTGTGCAAGTTTTCTCCCAAATGCAGTGATTGTCCAAAAGAGAAAAAGTATCGTAAATGAGCTTGCCAAAGCCGAAAGCGTGTTGATCATCAGTGCGGAGTTCTCTGGCGATGCAAAAAGTGAAAAGAAGCGCGCGAGCATCATAAACAATGGGGCTCCAGGAGGATGGCCAACCTCTAGTTTATAAGCAGTGGCAATAAATTCACCACAATCCCAAAAACTTGTTGTGGGTTCTATGGTTAACAAATACACAATAGATGCAATTAACCAAACCAGCCAACCGCTAATTAAATTTAATTTTCGAAAATTCATCATAATTAAAAAATGATATGCTAAGCAGTGTAAGCTGCGAATTTAAAGATATTAAGCATATATGATTGGTGTTATTTGTTAAGATTGTCTAATTCGTTTTTAGAAAAAATTTCTACTTTTGTCATCCTTTTGAAAATGTCCGATGGTGTAACTGGCAACACGTCTGGTTTTGGTCCAGAAGAGTCTAGGTTCGAGCCCTAGTCGGACAACGAAAAGCCCCTGAATTCGGGGGCTTTTTTGTTTTTTAGCTCTAGAACCTCTCTTAAAGTCTACATTTTAGAATCATTTTGATAAAAAGGTCTCAATAAGTTCTCGTGTTAATTTGGTTACAATATTGGTAACAAGACTCACCTTTGGTTGCAATTTTGGTAACTAAAAAGCGTCAATGCTTTGATTTTTTGCCAGAGTATTTGTTTGGTGCTACTGTAGGTAAATGATAAACAGATTAGCACATATTTTTATTATGCTTGGCTATTAATCATCGTTGTCAGATAGAATATTGATTAGAGTCGAATTAATGTAAACGATTTCTCTACCGATCTTTTTTGGAGGATCTAGAACTCCTAGTTCAACTAATTTATCAAGAATACCAGTTGCTGTTTTCCTACTCTTTACCTTATAATTATTATTCTCACTCAGATGCACTGATTTGATATATGGTTGAATAAATATAGCTTCAATATACTCTTTGTCTAATTTGGAGTCTTTTTCACGTATATAAGCAATGGTTTTCACTTTGAGTGTATTAATCTGTTCTATTTTCTCAATTGTATATTCTGCTGTTGATTCTACAGCATCTAACATGAACATAATCCAAGATTTCCAATCTTGTCTTTCTGTAACTCCTTTAATTAGATATTGATAGTCCTCTTTGTGTTCACTGATATATCTACTAAAGTAAGCAACGGGATATTTCAAGATTCCTTTAATTAATAGGTATAAAACATTTGCTACTCTTCCAGTTCTGCCATTTCCATCTATAAAGGGGTGAATAGCTTCGAACTGATAATGTGCAATGGACATTTTTATCAATGGATCATGTTGGAATCGATCATCATCATTTAAGTATTCAATTAAGTTGTCAATTTTTTCATTTAGGATTGCAATTCCCAATGGTGGAGTATAAACTCTACCCCCTGCACCCGGACCCGTTCCTCCTTTTTTTAGAAATACTTCTTGTAAATCGGTTCTTATTCCTGCAGTTGACCCTTTGATTATTTGGAATAACCTAATAAGAATATCCTTAGTCACTGCCTGAGTGCTATTGATTAAAGCTATCCCTTCCATTAGTGATTCACGATACCTTAGTACTTCTTTTGCTGCATCACTCTTTTTCTCAGTTGCTGATAAAGCCATTGCCTCATAAAGTGCATCGGTTGTGGTTACTATATTTTCTATTTTTGATGATTCCTTAGCTTCTTGTAATGAAATTGTATTTACCATTATTTGTGGATCATCCAGAGTGTTTGTAATTCCATCTAGCTTTGCAATTGCAGCTCTTGCGATACCCCACTTTTTTAAGATGTCAGTGTCAATGACTTTTTCATCAGGTGGTGCTAATAGTGGCAATTCGTTATAAGGGATATTCCTGTCGTATTTCATTTCAATAGCTTTATTAGGGTAAAATGTGTTAATATTTACTCATATAGCAATATTAAGGGTAATTCTTGGAAGAAATAACCAAATGCGAGTAAAAAATTAAAATATTTACCCATATAGGAATAAAAGGGGTAAAAGATATACTTTAACAAACTATTCGGGTAAATATGCGTAATAAATACCCGAATAGTCAAATTAGGGATAAAAAGATAGCTTACAAATTAATAGGAGTAAAAAATAAGAGAAATTACTCTAATAAAGTGCTATCCATTTCGTCCACTTCAAGCTCTGCAGGTGGGACCAATTGTTGCTGTGCTAATTCGAATTCTCTATCGAATTGAGGATCGCTATTTCTTTCCATGTATTCTTTAATCTCTTTAAGACCCATTGCGTAAACCTCTGCAATCATAATTCAATTTCTATTTTGAAGTAGTAGTGTCCGATAAAAGAACTTAAAAGCGGGAAATCCTTTTTAGGAAGTCCCGCTTTTTTTATCTTGTTTTTGCTCCAAAACTCGATATATGAATAAAAGTAAAAATTTTAGCGGGCATCCTATTATCAAACAGGTTTTTAATTTCATTTCTCCTAAAGATATTTATCGGACAGCCGAAAAGCATCAAAGTGATAAATACACTAAAAAGTTCACGACTTACGAGCATTTGGTTACAATGATAT
>PAVT01000068.1 GCA_002713165.1 Verrucomicrobiota bacterium | reverse complement strand
TCTCGTGTATTTGCCTTCCTATGAAAAAGGGCAGTTTAAACAAGCCCTCATGAATGCAAGGGATAAAGATCGAAGGAATACTTATACCACGGTGGGCATACACAAGGACGACATATCATTTGAAATAGAAGGATATCCTTTGAAGAAGTTTGGGTCACAAGGTCAACAAAAAACTTTTTTACTTGGACTTAAATTGGCCCAAGCAGAGATTTTAAAGGACATAAAGTCAGTGGCGCCCATTTTGTTGTTGGATGACATTTATGATAAACTTGACGATACACGGGTGGCAGCTTTGATGGAAATAGTGCAAGAAGATTGGTTTGGTCAAGTGTTTATCAGCGATACCCACACCGAAAGGCTGCCAAACATATTCAAGTCCATTGATGTGGATTACAAGCGTTTCATCATTAAAAAAGGAGAACACCAAAATGCCGAATAAAGAAGAAAAACCCTTAAAAGAGTTGGTCGATAAGATGTTGAGAGCTTATGGTCTTAGCCATAAGTTAGATGAAATGGACCTTATAAAAAACTGGGAAAAGCTAGTAGGAAAGATGATTGCAAGGCATACAACAAACATTTACTTGAAAGATCGTGTATTATGCATCTCCTTGGATTCTGCCCCTTTGAGGCAAGAATTGTCCTATGCCAAGTCCAGTTTAATTCAAAGGTTAAATGAGGCATCTACAAAAAACTTAATCGACGATATTAAAATCAGCTAAGCAGTGTTTCAATCAATAGGCAAATACATCCTAAAGCGACGCAAGAAGCGTTTGTCGAGAGAAGTGATTACGCGCAATTTAGACACTGCTAAAACTGCTTTGATAATTTATAATGCTACTGAGGCAGCTAATGTTGAGGTGGTAAAAAAGTTTGCCCGTCGCTTGAAGGAGGAATTGATACAGGTGGAAGCGCTTGGATTTATAAACGCCAAGGGAAAGAAAAGCCCCTTGCCTGAATCACAGTATGGTTATTCTTATTTTAATCAGCCCATGCTGAATCGATTTGGTATACCTGAACCGACCTTTATTAAAAAGCACATTGCAAACAATTATCATTTGCTCATTGATTTGAATTTGGCAGAACAATTTCCACTTCAGTACATCGCCTCACTTTCAAAAGCAGATTTCAAAATTGGATTATCTGGTGATTATCGGGATGAAGTATGTGACTTAACCTTAAGTTTGCAGAGCAAAAATCTAGAAGTACTTACAGAACAGATCATGACTTATTTAGCCATGATTAACAGAAAATAAGCAGATGAACAAATTAAGAGGGACAGGCATTGCCATGGTCACTCCTTTTAAAGGAGACAAATCAGTAGATTTTGAAGCACTCACCACTTTGACCAATCACTTGATAGAGGGCGGAGTAGACTATTTAGTGGTCATGGGTACCACCGCTGAAAGTCCAACCTTAAGCAAGGTAGAAAAAATAAAGGTGCTAGATCATGTATTGCAAATTAATGATGGACGTTTGCCAATAGTATATGGTATGGGTGGGAATTCAACTCAAGCTTTAGTTGATGAATTTAATCATGCAGATTTAGAAGGAGTTGATGCGATTCTTTCTGCTAGCCCATATTACAACAAGCCGAGTCAAATAGGCATCATTGAGCATTACACCAAAATAGCTGATGCCTCTCCAAGGCCTGTAATTTTGTACAATGTACCTGGAAGAACAGCCTCAAACATGGAGGCAACTACGACCATTGAATTGGCCAATCATGAAAATATTGTAGCGATGAAAGAAGCCTCTGGAAGTCTCGAACAGGTCATGCACATTATCAATGAAAAACCAGATGAATTCTTGGTAATCTCAGGAGAAGATGCACTCACTTATCCTATGTTAGCACTTGGAGGAGAAGGAGTAATATCAGTGGTAGGTAACGCTTACCCGAAGGTTTTATCTGAAATGGTCAATGCTGCCTTAAGGGGTGAATATTCAATTGCGAAAAAGAAACATTATGATTTACTCAAAGTCACAGACTGTCTTTTTAAAGATGGCAATCCGGCCGGTATAAAATCCTGTTTAAATATGATGGGCATCTGTGAAGAGGAATTGCGTTTGCCTTTAGTGCCTGTTAAAAAGGCAACACGAAGGGAATTAGAATTCCAAATGGAGGAAATCGCAAAATAGATTTACTTAGGTGCTTTTTTAATTAAATACAAGGCAAGTGCACCAAAGAATACATTGGGCAACCACATGGCCAAGAATGGGTGTAGGCCTCCATTTGTGGCAAAGGTTTGAGTAAACTTCATAAAAAGTATAAAGCTAAAGCTGATCAGTAATCCTATTCCCAAATGAAGCCCAATGCCACCTCGGACTTTGCGACTTGCAATTGCTGCTCCGATAAAAGTGAGTATAATGGTTGCAAAAGGAAAAGCAATGCGTTTATGCTTTTCTATTTCATAATTCACCACCTTTTTTGATCCTTTGAATTTTTCCAAATTGATTTCATCATTGAGCTCAAAGTAATCATACATTTCTGCCGCTGAATTTCTTCGTTTAAAATCTCCAGGCTGCATTTTTAAAACAGTGTCTTTTTTGTACCCCCGCTCTATGTGTTCATTCAATCCGTTGATATAACGTGCATAGTAATTTTGGATGGTCCAAAGGTTTTTGCTTGTGTCCCATTGAATCCAATCAGACAATAACTTGTATTCGAGGTTCCCATCATTGTCAAATTTCTCCAATGAAAATTTTGTACCCACATTGGTTTGAGCAACAAATTGAGACATGTACGCATAGCTGTTAGAATCCAGTTGAAAATGGATGTTTTTGTCTTTGTTTTTAAAGGGGTCTTTGATGTATTTGTACTGAAAACTCAATCTGTTTTTATTGCTTTTGGGAATCAAGAAGTTGTTGAGGTACAAAGAAGCCAAGGATAGTATGATTGCACTGATTAGGTATGGTCTAAGAATTCGTTTGAATGATACTCCACTGGCAAGTATGGCTACAATTTCCGTGTTGCTCGCCATTTTAGAGGTGAAGAAGATGACAGAGATAAAAACAAATAATGGACTAAATAAATTTGCAAAGTAGGGAATGAAATTCAGGTAGTAATCAAATACAATGGCTTTTGTTGGTGCGTTTTTTTCGATGAATTCATCGACATTTTCAGAGAAATCAAAAACGATGGAGATGGATATGATTAGCGCAATGGAAAAGAAAAATGTTCCCAAAAACTTCTTAATGATGTATCGATCAAGTTTGGTCAGCATGCGATATCCCTATAGTCTTTGTGTGATTTGCTTCACCGTTCTGTCTTTCCAATAACTAAAGGTACCAGCTTTGATTTGTTTTCTTGCTTCACCCACCAAGTCAAGGTAAAAAGAGAGGTTGTGCAAAGTGGCTATTTGTGCCCCTAGTATTTCTTTTGAAATAAGTAAATGCCTGAGGTAAGCCTTACTGTATGCCTGATCAACAAAACTGCTGCCCATTTGGTCTATTGGGCTTAAATCATCTTTCCACTTGTTGTTGCGCATATTTAAAATGCCATCCCAGGTAAACAACATGCCGTTTCGTGCATTTCTTGTTGGCATTACGCAATCAAACATATCCACCCCCAAAGCGATGTTTTCTAGAATATTGGCTGGTGTGCCAACACCCATCAAATAACGAGGTTTATCTTTGGGCAAAATGTCGCAAACGATCTCTGTATGGGTATACATTTCTTCCTCTGGCTCACCCACTGAGAGTCCACCTATAGCATTGCCTTCGCGTTCAAAAGAAGCGATGGTTTCCGCAGATTGTTTTCTCAAATCTTTGTAAACACTGCCCTGTACAATTGGGAAAAGGCTCTGTTTATAATCATAATTGGGTTTTGTGTTGTCAAACTGATCGCAGCAGCGTTTTAACCATCTGTGTGTCATCTCCATTGATTTCTTCGCATAGTTGCGATCACAAGGATATGGAGTGCATTCATCAAAGGCCATGATAATGTCGGCACCTATAGACCGTTGGATGTCCATGACCCCCTCAGGGGTGAAGAATTGTTTAGAGCCATCAATGTGAGAGGCAAATTGGACGCCTTCTTCGGAGATTTTTCTGCGGTGTGCCAATGAATACACTTGATAGCCACCACTGTCAGTAAGGATAGGTCTGTCCCAACCATTGAATTTGTGTAATCCTCCGGCTTTTTTCAATATCTCAAGCCCTGGCCTCAAGAACAAATGGTAAGTATTGCTCAAGATAATTTGTGCCTCAATGTCTTCTTTGAGTTCTTTTTGGTGCACAGCTTTTACCGTTCCAGCAGTGCCAACAGGCATAAAAATTGGCGTTTCAATGCTTCCGTGGTCGGTAGTGATATTGCCTGCTCTCGCTTTGGTTGCAGGATCTTCAAATTCAAGAGTGAAATGCATAGATTCGAAAAGGGTTCCAAAATTAAGGAAAGGCACTCAAAAGAAGGTTACATTTACCGAGCGTCATTCAAGTGATTTAAGATGCAAGATGCAGCTGTTTCCATTCTTTCTCTGGTGTTTGCATTAACGGTGTGTATTCAGTTATATTACTACTTAAAGTATTTCTTCCCCCTCACGCAATTTCAGCAAGCAAGCATTAAAAAGAGCTCCATTCATCTAAGTGTGATTGTCGCGGTAAAAAACAATGCATCTGCTTTGTCGCGCTGCATTTCCTCCATTTTGATGCAAGAGCACACATCCTTTGAATTGATCATTGTAGATGATCACTCCACGGAATTGTTGGAAGCTGTGATTGCAAACTTTGATGATCAACGAATTGTCTATCATCGGTTGAATGAGGATCAGCAGGGGAAAAAGGCAGCCATCCAAAAAGGCATCCACTTGGCCAAGAATGAGCATTTAGTCTTTACAGATGCCGATTGTAAGGTTGAATCTAATCATTGGTTGGAAGGAATAGCATCAGCTTTTTTATCACAAACAGAAATTGTTTTAGGACATGGGAGGTTTTATAAACGAAATTCATTTTTGAATGCTTTACAAAGGTTTGAGTGTATGTTAAATGCCATTCAATATTTCTCATTTGCATTGTCTGGCAAAGCATACATGGGAGTAGGAAGAAACCTTGCCTACTTAAAATCTACAGCCAAATGTTATGCTAAAGCTCCTGAGCAGAAAGGATTAATGAGTGGAGATGATGATCTTTTTGTCAATAAGATGGCCACACCATCAAATGTTGGCATCCTTCCAAATCTTGGAAATCATACACTCTCAGAGGCAAAAAATAATTGGATGAGTTATTTCCACCAAAAAAGAAGACAATTACAGGCAGGTAATCATTACAAACCAATGCACAGGTGGACTTTAGCAATGTTTGGAGCTTCGAAGTTGTTATTCTATATCAGTTGTTTATTTCTTTTACTCTTTAGCAAGCAACAACTCCCAATTTTGTCAATATTTGTAGTAGAACTAGCCATACAAATGCTTTTATTTTGGCGCATTAGTAGGATGATGGGAGATAAAGACCTTGTAATCTGGATTACTGTATTGGAGCCAGTTTATTATGGTGTGATAAGTTTGATTGGCATTTCGACTTGGTTATGGAAAGTGAAAAGATGGACGTGAACAAAAACTTCTCTAAAAAAGCGCAAGAGGATTTTGAATTGGTGAGTGCCGCCCTCAGCGGAGATCAAGCTGCTTTCACTGCCATTATGGTGCGTTACAGAGAGCCCATCTATTATCTTGTACTTAAGATGATTCGGAATGAGAGTGATGCAGAGGATATTTCCATTGAAGCTTTCGAAAAAGCCTTTCAAAAACTAGATCAATATACTCCACAGTATGCGTTCAGTACTTGGCTTTTTAGAATAGCAACTAATCATTGCATTGATTTTATCCGAAAGAAAAAACTCAATACTACCTCTATTGACGAAGTCATTGACGATGGAGAAAATCCCTCACGAAGGATACAAGTTGGCGGGAACACCAAAGATCCTGAAGAGAAATTCATTGAAAAGCAAAAGATAGACTCCATGCACAATTTTGTAGATCAGTTGGATGATCCATACAAAAGCTTAGTGGTATTGAGATATTTCAAAGAATTGACTTACGAGGAAATAGCAGATTTAAGAAGTATCCCATTGGGCACGGTCAAAGCGCAATTGTTTCGCGCACGGGCATTGCTTGCAGAACTGATTCGAAAAAGCAAGACCAACATTTAAGCGTGGAGGAAATAACAAAGTACTTTCCAGACCTAACTGAAAAGCAACTCAATCAATTTGAACGCTTAAAAGGACTTTACGAGCACTGGAATGCACAAATAAATGTGATTTCGAGAAAGGACATGGATGAATTTTACAACAGGCACGTCTTGCATTCATTGGCCATTGCTAAACTTGTTTCCTTCAGTCCGGATACGAAATTGTTGGACATTGGAACAGGAGGTGGTTTCCCCTCGATTCCACTCGCAATTCTTTTTCCTAAAGTGAAGATTACCGCAGTCGATTCCATTGGCAAGAAAATTAAAGTGGTCAAAGCTGTTGCGCAGGAATTGGAACTAAGAAACATCCATGCAATCCATTTGCGTGTTGAGCAATTGGAGGAAAAGTTTGATTTTATTTTGGGCAGAGCTGTAGCCCGCAGTCAGAAATTGGTGGAATGGGCCAATGGCCGAATGTTGAAGAAAGAACGCAATTCCATAAAGAATGGCTTTCTTCTATTAAAGGGTGGAGACTTGAAGGAAGAATTATCGGAAGTAAAAATGTTCTCTAAAGAGTATCCGATTGCTTCTATTTTTAAGGATGAATTTTTTGAAACCAAAAAGGTCGTTTACCTGACAGCTAAAAACTAATTCTTGCTACACGGTTTAACATTATTCAATTAAGTTTGCGGAAATCTAAAATATTATAAGCATGTTAAAACGAACAAAACTATTTCTATCTCTATTTACATTTTTGTCATTCGGCATGAATGCACAAGAATTGCCCCAACCAAGTCCATATTCAGAAGTGATGCAAAGAGTTGGATTGACTGATGTTACAGTGAAGTACTCTCGTCCTGGTGTAAAGGATCGAATTATTTTCGGTGATCTTGAGCCTTTCGATCAAGTATGGAGAACAGGAGCCAACTCCTCAACAAAAATTGAATTTTCAACTACCGCCACCATTGGTGGTACAAAAGTAGAAGCAGGAACATATTCCATCATGTCAATGCCCAATGAAGCAGGCAATTGGAAAGTGTTCATCAATACAGACTTAGGGGTGCAAGAAGGCAGTTATGATGCAGCCAAGAATGTTGCAGAAATTGAGGTCAAAGCAATAAAAACGGATGATAAGGTAGAAACCATGAGTTTTTGGTTTGCCAATGTGAAGACTGGCAGCGCTGATTTAATGTTTGCTTGGGAGAACACCATGTGGTCAATTCCAATTGAAGTCAATTACAAAGAAATGGCAGTAAAGAATATTGAAGAAGCCATTGCAGATGCCAAAAGAGCATTCAGAGTATACAATAGCAGTGCACGTTACAACTACGACAACGATTTGGATTTGAATCAAGCCTTGGAATGGTCAAAAAAATCGGTAGAAATGGACGAGCAATTCTGGAATGTTTACACCCTTTCATTGATTCAGAATAAGTTAGGAATGAAAAAAGAAGCCTTGGCAACTGCTAAGCGTTCTTTAGAATTGTCAGAAAAAGCTGACTATCAACCTTACATCAAAATGAACAAAGAAAACATTGCCAATTGGTCTAAATAAGTTCTGTTGATCAAAATAAAAAAAGGGAGATGCATTCTCCCTTTTTTTTTGCACAGACTGTTCGAGCAAAGACTTGATTGCAGCTTAAAAGGAACATAATTTTGTTAAAGCTGTTTAAAACAAAAAAAGTGAGATGATTCATTTACTTTCTCCTGCAAAGTCACTGGACTTTACAACGAAAATTGGAATAGAAGAAAGCACTATACCAATGTATCTTGAAGAGGCCTCAAAATTGGTCAATAAATTGCGCAAGACTTCCAAAAAGAAAGTGCGGGAAATGATGACCATTAGTGAGGCCATTGCTGAATTGAATGTTCAACGTTATCAAGATTGGAATGGAGAAGAACAATTAGGAGAACTATCTCGTCAGGCATTGTTTGCATTTAAAGGTGATGTCTATCTCGGACTTGATGCAATCTCTTTAGGTAAAGAATCTGTCGAATTCGCCCAGAGGCACTTGTTAATTCTCTCAGGCATGTATGGAGCATTGCGACCATTGGATGTAATCGAGCCCTACCGCTTAGAGATGGGTACCTCATTAAAGGTAGGAAGGTCCAACAATTTGTATCAATTTTGGAAAGATAAACCTACAGATATAGTCAATGAGCGCTTAAAAGAAGAAGGAAGCGATTTGTTGATTAACCTCTCATCCAATGAATATTTTAAAGTGATCAATCAGAAAAAAATCCAAGCTCGAATTATTAGTCCTGAATTTAAAGATGCGAAAAATGGCCAGTATAAAATAATCTCCTTTTTTGCAAAAAAGGCAAGGGGGCTTATGAGCAGGTTCTTGATTGAGCACAAAATAGAGCGTTTAGAGGATATTCAGGCTTTTGATACAGCAGGTTATCGCTACAATGCTGCATTGAGCTCAGAGAATAAGCCAGTTTTTACTCGAGAAGAAAACCAAGCTTGATGGGAGAAAACAACAAACAAGGTGAAAAGATTCAAGCTGACTATACTAAACGTCAGCCGATTGATGAGGAAAACATCACAGAGAATCCGCACAATTTACCGTATGCCCACAATATAAGTAGTGCCATTATTTTCCCAGACGATAAAGAGCGCATCAAAAGCAATGCGATGGCGTCCATGGTGGAACAAACCAATTTGCAGATGAAGCAGATCTATGATCAAATGGAATTGCTTGTGAATCAAGCCAATGTTCTAAAAGAACGAGTAGAGGTATCGGAGCAAATTTACAAAGCTGAAATGGGCTTTAAACCAATTTCAGGGCACACCTATCATTTGTATGAAGACACAAATGGAAAATATGTGCTCTCCATGATTGCACCCAATGAATGGCCACGTAAATGCAAGTATTCAAAATTTGTTGCGACTGCCAGACTTATGGGAGATCACACCTGGGATGTAAAAGAAAAAGCTGAATAATGCACAAAATCAGTGTACTTGCGATTGCATTATTATTGTTGGCATGTCAAGAAGAGGCCAAGCAAACACAAAAGGAACATTATGCAGAAATCCTTGTAAGCGGAGAAGCACAAGGAACCACCTATACCGTAAAATACATTGGGGAAGAGCATATTGGTTTAGAAGATGAATTGGACAGCCTTTTGGAGGCAATTGACAATTCCATGTCGACCTACTTAGCTACATCTACCATTTCAAAATTAAATCAATCAGATTCGGTAAGCGTTGACAGCATGTTTGAGAATGTGTTTAACATGTCTATGAGGGCTAATCTTTTAACTGGCGGTGCTTTTGATCCTAGCCTTGGTCCATTGTTCAAAGCATGGGGATTTGATTATTCGGTACCTACACCCATGGACAGTGCAATGGTAGACAGCTTATTGGAATTTTGTGGAATGAATCAGTTCATTTTGGTGGATGGACTGATTAAAAAAAGAAACCAGTCCGCTTCTCTAAATTTTAATGCCATTGCACAAGGTTACGCTGTAGACCTTATGGCTGCTGTGCTAAGGCGTCATGGATTGGAAAATTTCTATGTGGAGTTGGGAGGTGAATTGAAAGTTAGAGGACATAATTCTAAGAACGCGCCATGGCGGATTGGGATTGATAAGCCTCAAGGAAAAAATTTGGAAAGGGTCTTGCAGCACATTGTTAAGTTGCAAAATAAAGCCATGGCCACTTCAGGGAATTACAGAAATTATTATGAAGTTGAAGGAGAGAAGTACAGTCATACCATCGATCCTGCCACTGGATTTCCTGTTAAACGAAATATACTGAGTGCCACAGTCATTGTTTCTTCGTGTGCTTATGCAGATGCATTGGCGACTGCTTTCATGGTAATGGGCTTGGATGCCTCGAAAGAGATGATTGAAAAAAACAATACGATAAGTGCAATTTTGATTTACAGTGATGAAGAAGGCAATATGCAGTCTTACATCAGTGAAGACCTAAATGACCAAATCGAGGCGCTTTAATCTTCTTTTTTGCACTTTTCATCTGGCTTGGCACCACAAAAACTACAAGCTTCCCCATCTTCATTGAGCATAGGATTATTGCTTGCACAAGTGCCTGCAAATTTCCCATTCTTTTTTAGGAGAATTTTAACTGCAATTCCTGCGAATGCAATGGCCAATAGAGCAATGGCCAATAAGGTTACCTTCATAGCATAAGTTTTGGAGCAAAGTTAAAGCTTTTCAGACCTATTTCTTTATCAATCGTCCACTTTTGATTTGTATAATTTGGATCTCTGGATTTCCTGTATACTCTATGTTTCCACTCCCAGTAATCTCAGCAGTTAAGCGTTGACGGGCATTTACTTTTAGTAGTCCAGTATTTTCATTTACCGCCAAGGCTTTTTGTGCTATGACATCCTTAGCATCAATAACCCCATTGGCTCCCATGAATAATACAATTTCTTCACATGCTCCCCTTGCATAAATAGAAGCTGTACCTGTGTGGGATTTTAATTCTAAAAGAGATGTATTTACATTTAAATACACATTCCCACTCGCATCAAATAAGTTCACCAACAATTGGTCAGTTGCTAACTGGTTCATTAAACGAATTTCCCCCGATCCATAAAATTTGAGGTCATTCAATGCAGTAAGACTGATGAAAACCTCAATCTTTTTGTTAAAACTTCTGACCCAATTGCATTTGTTTTCATTGCTGATTTTTAAAACTCCATTTTCAACATTGGTTTCAATATGGCGCAATAGATTTTCGCCCGCTTTTACTTTTATCCCTGCTTGTGTTCCATAAGTAATGTAAACATCAATGTGATCATAGATTTCGATGGCATGAAAGGCGTCTACATTGCGCTTTGTTTCAATGATTTTTCCTGTCGATTTGAAACAATCGCCCATATTTTCTTTTTTGCAACCGCCACAAAAGAGCAAGAGTAAGACCAGTATGGTGAATAGTTTATTCATCCCTTCCATTGATGGCATATTCGAATCCAAACATTAAATATTCCGCAACCGCGAGATGTGTTTTTAATGCAATCAGGCCTTTCAATCGTTTGCTGAAATGGTATTTGCCACCAACGATTTGATAGAAGTTGCCATTTTGCTTGTCCTGATTGTTTAAATAAACACCCAACTGAACGATATTACTAATGCGACCAAATCTTAGGATATGGTGAAATGAGGCTCCCAATTGCACTTCTTCAATTCCTTTGTCAATGAATATAGAATCAACTGCAAGGCTGCGTCGATAGGCAGGATTGTAAAACACATCTAAGCCAAGACCGAGATTGCTCTTGTAGTTCACTTTATGTTCTCGTCGAACCGAAAATGTAGAGGCAAGATATTTGATCCCTGTATTTTGATCAAGCTCATTGATTCCTGAGGCCAAAAATACTTGCCATTGTCCCTTCGGTTTTTCGAAAGGTTTTTCATCCCAATGTGTTTTTTTTCTTGGTGCTCCAATCCTACGCTGTAGTCCTAAGTCTAGTGTGGGAATGTTAAATCCAAGATTAGGCTTCTGAAAGGCAGTATTGCTCAAATGCGATAAATTCAACCCCATCACCATTTCAGTACGTTCACTTAAGGCATAATCGGCGTGAAGACTAAAAGAAAAATAGACATTCAACTGACTGCCGATGGCTATGTTTTTATAATTCTCTTGTGGGTGAAAAGGTTTTTCTATGATTCCTAGTCCTATACCACCTCTAAAACGAAAAAGCAATTTTTCTGTAGGCGTCCACACATTGAATTTAAAATATGGAAGTAAGGAGTAGGCATTGCCGATATGTTCTTTGTTGTTTAAATCAAAATAACTCAAGGCTATGCCGTACGAAGGATAGTGAAAACGTTGGTGCCATGATTGTTCTCCCAAACTTTTTATTTCGCCATACAGTTCTATTTTTGATATATGGGCTTGAGCAAGATACGCTATAGTAGGAGAATGCGGTATTATAAAGCCTATACCTCTGTTTAAACCTATTCTATTAGCGTATTGTTTGACCTCTTGTGCATCAACAATAAAAGATGATAGGATTAAAATTGAAAGCAGAAGACTGCTGCGGGTTTGCATGGTGTAAATTTATTGAAATCAAAAGGCGACTAGGTGTAATTTCACCTCGAACTTTGAACAAGATAGTATGGATCCAAAATTAAAAGCCTTCGATCGACTTTTAGGAATAATGAATGAACTAAGAGAAAAGTGTCCTTGGGATAGAAAGCAAACCCTTGAAAGCTTGAGGCACTTGACCATTGAAGAGACCTATGAATTGTCAGATGCCATTGTTGAAGGAGATTTGGAGGAAGTGAAAAAAGAATTGGGAGATATATTTCTTCATTTAGTTTTTTACTCAAAAATTGGAGAAGAAAAAGGGGCTTTTGATGTGGCAGATGTGTTGAATTCGATTTGTGAAAAATTGATACATCGACATCCGCACATTTATGGAGATGTTGAGGTACAAGACGAAGAAGAGGTAAAAGCAAACTGGGAGAAAATAAAACTGCAGGAAGGTAAGGGGAATCGCTCTGTCTTGGAAGGTGTTCCAAAATCCTTACCTGCCTTGGTCAAGGCCATTCGTATACAAGATAAAGCCAGAGGAGTTGGATTTGATTGGGAAAAACCAGAGCAGGTCTATGAAAAAGTACAGGAAGAATTAAGCGAGTTAACAGTTGAAGTCAATCAAAGAACAGATAAGGTCGAAGCCGAATTCGGTGATGTCTTGTTTTCATTGATCAATTATGCACGTTTCATCGGTGTCAACCCAGAAGATGCCTTGGAAAAAACCAACAAGAAATTCATCAAGCGTTTCCAATACTTAGAAACTGAATCTAAAAAAGACGGAAAGAAAATGGGGGAGATGAGCTTAGAAGAAATGGATCGTTATTGGAAGGCCGCAAAGGCATTGTAATCAATAACCGTATTTCTCTTGCCAGAGTGTTTTGAGTCGCTTCCGCAATTCATTTTCTCGTGCGTTGGCCCCTGGTTCATAGAACTTTCGATCTTTAATTTCTTCTGGAAGATACTCTTGTTGAATAAAATTGTTGGGATAATCATGAGCATAGGCATATTCTTTCCCATAGTCGATTTCTTTCATGAGTTTGGTTGGTGCATTGCGCAGATGCAGCGGAACACTTAAGTTGCCACTTTCTTTAACTTCTGCTTGGGCTTTTCCGATCGCTAAATATGCTGCATTGCTCTTTGGGGAACAGGCCAAATAGGTGACACATTGCGACAGAACAATGCGGGATTCAGGCCATCCAATCACATTTACGGCTTGAAAGCAATTGTTGGCAATGACCAAGGCAGTCGGATTGGCATTGCCAATGTCTTCAGCAGCAAGAATCAATAGCCTACGAGCAATGAACTTGGCATCTTCACCCCCTTCAATCATTCTTGCTAACCAATACACTCCTGCATTGGGATCACTGCCACGAATAGATTTAATGAAGGCTGAAATGATGTCGTAATGCTGTTCCCCAGATTTGTCATACAAGGCGATTTTTCGTTGAGCGACCGACTTGACCAATTCATCCGTGATGATCACTTTCTCCGATTGTGTATTGTTCACTACCAATTCAAAAAGGTTCAGCAATTTGCGGGCATCACCTCCTGAATATTGCAGAAGGGCATGTACTTCCTTTAGTTCAATTTTTTTCGACTTGAGGAGGTCATCCTTTTGCATGGCATTCTTGAGCAATCCCATCAATTCCTCTCTATTCAGAGCTTCTAGAATATACACTTGACATCTGCTGAGCAAAGCGGAGATGACTTCAAACGAGGGATTTTCGGTAGTGGCGCCGATCAAGGTCACCGTCCCATTTTCTACGGCTCCTAATAAGGAGTCTTGTTGTGATTTGCTGAATCGATGAATCTCATCGATGAACAATATGGGGTTGTTGGTGCCAAAAAACTGCTGCTTCTTGGCTTTTTCAATGACCTCACGAACATCTTTGACGCCCGAGTTGATGGCACTTAGGGTATAAAAAGGTCGATCGGTTGATTGAGAAATGATGTGAGCAAGCGTTGTTTTCCCGATTCCAGGACCGCCCCATAAAATCATCGAGGGTACCAAGCCTTTTTCGATCAATCCCCTCAAAACGGCACCTTCACCAATCAAGTGTTTTTGACCAATGTAATCGTCCAAAGTATGGGGACGCATGCGTTCTGCTAGTGGAGTGCTCATAATTTCAAGGACAAAGATATGGTTTCAAAAAGGGCCAAACTTTAGTTGTAATTCTTGCATCAATTCTGGCAAGTAGCGATGAAATTCTTCTCTAAGCTGTTCATAATCTTCTTCTAATTGCAAGGTAGCTTTCTCCATTTTTGAATCAAATTTCGCCCGTCGTGAGAGTCCATTGAAGGCCTTTTGCATTCCATGTATTTGAGCATAACCGCTTAGCCAATCGTTCGCTGACATATGGTCAAGGGTAGGTAAGGAGCGCTTTGGCATAATGGGTCTTCTGCTGTGCAGCATTTTATAGGCTGCGGTTGTAAATGTGTTGAGTTTCAAAGGCGAGAAGTCCGACCAATTTCGCGCAAGTATATGATCATAATACATGTCGACGATTACTGCGGCATATTTTCCATAATGGGGATACAATCGTTGTTTGGCTTTTTTTACTTCAGTGTGATTGTCCATGTATTCATCGATGAAGCGATGCATTTGGATGCCCTCCTGTATTCGGGGGGAGAAGGTTGAAAGTGCCTTCCCTTTGACAAAATCTGCAATGAAATTGCCAACCATCCAATCAGGATCTGATTGAGAAAGGTACAGGTGTGCAAGGTGATTCATACGGCCGAATTGCAAATAAAATTACATTTAACTGCAAGAATAGCATGCTTATGATGATCTATTTATTTGCAAAGTCATCGGTACTTCTTTTGTTTCAGATCAAATCCACTTGTAGAATGGTCTGTTTACACACTGGGCTTGAATAGCATGCTGAGTTCCTAAACAAATGATTGAAGAACATCTATACGAAGTCAATTCGCCATCATGCAATTCTTAATTTTACCCCATGATTCAACAGTCGGATACCATATGTGCATTGTCCACACCTGTAGGTGCTGGAGCCATTGGTGTCATTCGTCTTTCTGGAGATTTTGCGATGCAGGCGGTTACATCTATTTTTAAAGGGAAAGCCCTGGATAAGCAGCCTACACAAAGTTTGCATTTTGGAAGAATTATCGATGGGGAAGAGGTCTTGGATGAAGTTTTGTTGAGTCTGTTTAAAGCACCCCATTCGTATACGGGGGAAGATGTGGTTGAAATTTCTGCCCACGGATCACCATTTATTCTCAAAAGCATATTGAGTTTATTGTTGGTGCAAGGAGTTCGATTGGCTGCACCAGGGGAGTTTACACAGCGGGCCTATTTGAATGGGAAAATGGACTTGGCGCAAGCTGAAGCTGTTGGTGATCTGATTGCCTCGGAAAGTAAAGCAGCACATGATATTGCCATGCAACAAATGCGGGGTGGATTCTCCAAAAAAATCAATGAACTGCGTCAAGAACTGATCCAGTTTACCGCATTGATTGAGCTAGAATTGGATTTTGGAGAAGAAGACGTAGAATTTGCCGATCGAGATGATTTAAAAGCCTTGGTGGATAAAATACTGCGGATTTTGCATGAATTGTTGTCTTCATTCAGCAGAGGGAATGTGATGAAGAATGGTCTGCCTGTGGCCATTGTTGGCAAGCCCAATGTGGGGAAGTCTACCTTATTGAATGCCCTTCTGAACGAAGACAAAGCCATCGTTTCTGACATTGCAGGAACAACAAGAGACAGCATAGAGGATACTGTAAATATTGGAGGAATGGCTTTTCGTTTTATCGATACTGCAGGCATTCGTGAGACAAAGGATGTGGTGGAGAACATCGGCATTGAGCGTACTTTTAGGGCAGTGGAAAAGTCTTCATTGGTCATTTACCTTGTTGACGCTACTCAGGAAGTTCTTAATGAAGCCATGCTTGAATTTGAATCTTTAAAACAACGCTATTCAAACGATCAGCGTCAATTTTTGATGGTGGTTAATAAAATGGATCTTGTAAAGGATAGGTCTATAGAAAATTTAACCGATGGTCAATTCAAGATAAGCGCCTTGAACAAGGACAGTATGCTAAGACTGTTGGACAAGTTGGAAACCATTGCTGCAGATATGCAAATGGGCTCGCAAGACATCATCATAAGCAGTTTGCGTCACCATCAAGCTTTGCAGCAATCTGCAAATGCATTGAAGCGCGTAAAGGAAGGATTGGAAAACAAAATTACAGGCGACTTTTTGGCCATGGACATTCGACAGGCCTTGCATTATTTAGGTGAGATTACAGGAAGCATTGAAATTGATCGTGATATATTGGGGACAATCTTCTCGCAGTTTTGCATTGGAAAGTAAGTAGCCACTTTCTGCTAATAAATCCAGACAAAAGAAAACTGGATCCCTTCGTCTTTCTTAAGTTCTTTTGCAGAAGCAGCTAAAGATTCGAAAAAGAACAAGACTTATAAAGTCTGGAAGACAGGTAACCATGCAATAGGGTTATGGCAGGAGAGATTTACCTGGGATAAAATAAATTACATACATCATAACCCTGTTAAAGCAGGTTTTGTAAAAAACATAGAAGATTGGATTTACTCCTCTGCTTCTAACTACATGGATTTTGAAAGCAATGCCTTAGAAGAAGTAAGCTGTATAACTGTACCTTAAAAACTATAGAATGATAGATTTACAAACGCAGGATTACAAATCCTGCGAAGCGGGTTGAATTAACAAGCCAATAATTTGAAATACAAATTAATCGCAAAAAGAAAAATTTGAAGAATTGCACTATAGAATTCCTTATATTTTTACATTACTGTCCGATAAAAAGCAAAAATTGAATTTTAGATGATTATCACCCTTTAAAACATTGAATTGTTATTGGAAAAGCAAAATAGAACCCCTTTAGCCACTAAAAAGCAATAATTG